>JAFBAD010000070.1 GCA_019247975.1 Acidimicrobiia bacterium | reverse complement strand
GAAGCCGTCCATCAGGTCGGCGAACTCGTCGAAGAGGTAGGCGGACTCGTGCGGACCCGGGCCGGCCTCGGGGTGGTGCTGCACGCTGAACGCCGGGGCCTCGGTCGAGCGCAGGCCCTCGATCACGCCGTCGTTGAGGTTGACGTGCGTGACCTCCGACGCGGGCACCGAGTCGGGCGCGACGGCGAAGTTGTGGTTCTGGCTGGTGATCTCGACCCGACCGGTGGCCTCGTGACGGACCGGGTGGTTGCCGCCGTGGTGACCGAAGGGCAGCTTCACGGTCTCGCCGCCGAGGGCGGTGGCCAGCAGCTGGTGGCCGAGGCAGATGCCGAACACCGGCACCTCGCCCAGCAGGCCACGGATCGACTCGGTCGCGTAGGGCACCGACGCCGGGTCGCCGGGCCCGTTGGAGAGGAACACGCCGTCGGGGTTGCGGGCGAGCACGTCGGCCGCTGACGTCGACGCCGGCACCACCTCGACGGTGCCGACCCGGGAGAGGTGGCGGAGGATCGTGGTCTTGATGCCGAAGTCGTAGGCGATGATGCGCCGGTCGGCGGCGCCCTCGACGATGTAGGGCTCGGCGGTGGTGACCTGCGCGACGAGGTCGATCCCATCGGTGCCCTGCTCCTGCGAGGCCGCTTCCTTCAGGGCAGCTTCGTCCGCGGTGCCGAAGGCGCCGGGCATCGCACCCGCGTCGCGGATGTGGCGGGTGAGCCGGCGGGTGTCGATCGCACCGACCCCCGGGACGCCGTGGCGCCGGAGGTACCCGTCGAGGTCGTCGTCGCTGCGCCAGTTGCTGCGGCGCCGGGACAGCTCGCGCACGATCACGCCCCGGCAGAACGGCCGCCGGCTCTCGTCGTCGTCGCCGGTCGTCCCGTAGTTGCCGATGTGGGGGTTCGTGAAGGTGATGATCTGGCCCGCGTAGGACGGGTCCGAGATCACCTCCTGGTAGCCGGTGAGGACGGTGTTGAACACGACCTCGCCCGCGGCGATCCCGTCCGGCGGCTCGGCCCCCATGGCCTCACCCTCGAACACCGTCCCGTCCGCGAGCACGAGCAGAGCTTCACGAACGCTCATGGCCGCACCTCCCCCCGTCGCCGCCATCCCATCCCGAAATTGGCCACGTTCGCCGCGCCATGCGCGGGCAACCCGGCCAATTTCGGTCTGGGGGTGGGGGTGGGGGGCGTGGTCCGAGGGCTCATCGTTGGGCCTCGGCGTCGATGACCACCGGTTCACCTCGGTAGATCGTGTGGCGGACCCGGCCGGTGAGGGCGCGGCCGGCGTACGGCGTGTTGCGGCTGCGGCTGGCCGACGCGGCGGGGTCGACGGTCCAGGTGGCGGTCGGATCGATCACGCAGAGGTTGGCCGGGCGGCCTTCGGCGATCGGGCCACCGTGGCTGTCGGCGAGGCCGGCGATCGCCGCGGGTCGCCAGGACAGCAGGGCGAGGATCTCCTCGGTGGGCAGCTCGAGCTCGGTGAGGGCCAGGGCGAGCGCGGTCTCGAGCCCGAGCATGCCGGGCGAGGCCTCGTCGAAGGCCTGCTCCTTGTCCTCTTGCGTGTGCGGCGCGTGGTCGGTGGCGATGGCATCGAGGGTGCCGTCCGCGAGCCCGGTTCGCACCGCGTGCACGTCGGCGCCGGTGCGCAGCGGCGGGTTCACCTTGAAGACCGGGTCGTAGCCGGCGCAGGCGGCGTCGGTCAGCGTGAAGTGGTGGGTGGTCGCCTCCGCGGTGACCCGCACGCCGGCGACCTTGGCCGCCCGAACCTGCTCCACCGACCCGGCGGTCGAGAGGTGCTGCAGGTGGACCCGGGCGCCGGTGAGCCGGGCCAGGGCGAGGTCGCGAGTCACCATCAGCTCCTCGGCCTCGGCCGGCTGGCCGGCGATGCCCAGCCGCGCCGACCACGCGCCCTCGTGCATGTGGCCGCCGCCGCAGAGCGCAGCGTCCTCGCAGTGCTGGGCGAGCACGACCGGCTGCGGGAGCCCGACCGCGTACTCCATCGCCCGCCGCATGAGCTGGTTGTCCTGCACGCCCGAGCCGTCGTCGGTGAAGAGGCGCACGCCCAGCTCGGCCAGCTCGGCCATCGGCGACAACCGCTCGCCGGCCCGGCCGACGGTGATGGCCCCGGCCGGGTGCACCGCGCAGAGCGCCTTCTCGCCGAGCTCCTGCACCTCCCGCACGACGGCCGCGCTGTCGATCGCCGGGGTGGTGTTCGGCATCGCGACGACCGCGGTGAAGCCTCCGAGGGCCGCGCACCGGCTGCCGGTCTCGACGGTCTCGGCCTCCTCCCGGCCGGGCTGGCGCAGGTGGGAATGCAGGTCGACGAGCCCCGGGGCGACGATGCAGCCGCCTGCGTCGAGCACCGTGTCGCCGTCGAGGCCTGTGCCGACCGCGACGATGCGGCCGTCGTCGATCAGGACGTCCGCATCGCGCGTGCCGGTCGCGTCGATCACCCGTCCGCCCCGGAGCAGCGTCGTCATCGGACCACCTCCGGCACGAGGGCTTCGAGCTCGGGCGTCATGGCGAGGGTCTCTCCGGTGTCGTCGGTGGCGGGGCGGGCGGCCAGCAGCAGGAACAGCACCGCCATGCGGACCGCGACGCCGTGGCTGACCTGCTCGGTGATGGTCGACTGCGGGAGGTCGGCGACCTCCGGGGCGATCTCGACGCCGCGGTTCATCGGCCCCGGGTGCATCACGATCGCGTCCGGCCCGAGGAGGCGGGAGCGGGGCCGGGTGAGCCCGTAGGTGGCGGTGTACTCGCGCAGCGAGGGAAGCAGCGCCTCGGTCATGCGCTCGCGCTGCATGCGCAGGAGGTAGACGACGTCGACGGTCGGGAGCACCGCGTCGAGGTCGTGGCTGACCTCCACCGGCCAGCCGTCGAGGCTCGGGGGCAGCAGCGTGGGTGGCGCAACAAGCGTGACCGTCGCGCCCATGGCCGTGAACGCGGCGACGTTCGAGCGGGCGACCCGGGAGTGCTTGATGTCGCCGACTATCGCGACGTGCCGTCCGACCAGCGTGTCGAGCCGCTGCAGGACGGTGTAGACGTCGAGCAGCGCCTGCGTCGGGTGCTCGTGCCAGCCGTCGCCGGCGTTGATCACCGAGGCGCCGACCCAGCTGGCGACCCGGTGGGGCGCGCCGGACGACCGATGGCGCACGACGATCGCGTCGACCCCCATCGCCTCGATCGTGAGCGCGGTGTCGCGGAGCGACTCGCCCTTGCTCACCGACGAGGAGCCGACGCTGAAGCTCATGACGTCGGCGGACATCCGCTTCGCCGCGGTCTCGAACGAGAGCCGGGTCCGGGTGGAGTCCTCGTAGAAGAGCGAGGCGACCGTCTTGCCCCGCAGGGTCGGCACCTTCGGGATCGGCCGACGGCTGACCTCGACGAAGGCGTCGGTCAGCTTCATCACCTCGGCGATGCCGTCCGCGCCGCCGAGGTCGTCGATGGAGAGCAGGTGCTTCACTTGCGCATCTCCCCCAGGTCGACACCGTCCTCGTGCACGTCCACGACCTCGTCGCGCCGCGTCGGCAGGTTCTTGCCGACGTAGTCGGGGCGGATCGGCAGCTCACGATGACCGCGGTCGACCATGACCGCGAGCTGGACCGCCCGTGGACGGCCGAAGGTCGTCAGCGCGTCCAGCGCGGCACGGATCGTCCGGCCGGTGAAGAGCACGTCGTCGACCAGGACCACGACGGCACCGGTCAGGTCGACGGGGATGGTCGTGACGGCCTCGGG
>JAFBAD010000238.1 GCA_019247975.1 Acidimicrobiia bacterium | reverse complement strand
GTTCATCGCCGTCGCGTTCGCCGGGATCCCGGTGGCGGTCGCCTCGCTGTTCCTGAAGGAGCCGCGCCGCGGTCGCAACGAGATGGAGGCGGTGCTCGGCGGCGAGCTGGCCGAGGACGAAGCGGAGCTCCCCGTCTCCGTCAGCGTCGCGTTCGAGCGCCTGCGCCGGATCAGGTCCTTCTACTTCTTCCTGCTCGGCATGGCCGCGCTCGGCTTCTTCCTCTTCAGCGTCCCGCTCTTCCTGAACCTCATCCTGAAGGACCAGTTCGGCCTGTCGGCCTGGCACCGCGGCGTGTTCGGATCGGTCACGGCGGTCCCGAGCATCGTCGCCCTCGCGATCGCTGCACCCCGGTCCGACAAGCTCTTCCGGCGCAACCCGCCGTCGACGCTGGTGTTCGTCGGTGGCCTCATCGCCGCGACCGGGGTCTTCATCGTCGTCGGGTTGGCCATGCCGAACGTGTGGCTGCTCGGCGTGTTCTTCGCGATCGGCACCGCGCTCTCCCAGGGCGCGTACGCATCGCTCATCGCAGTGATCAACGCGGTCATCCCGTACCGCCTGCGCTCGCGCGGCACCGCCATGGTGGGTGTGTACGTCACCGTCTTCGGCGGGTTGTTCGGTGCGGTGCTCACCGGCATGCTCGCCGACGCCATCGGCCGCAAGGGCGCCATCACCCTGGTCACCCTGCCGTCGACGCTGATCGGCGGTGCGCTGATCGCCTACGGGTCGCGCTACGTCCGGGGCGACATCTCCCGCTGCGTCGAGGAGCTGCTCGAGGAGAAGGCGGAAGCGGACCGGGTCCGGGAGGCGGCCACGGCCGTCTCGGCCATCCAGGTCCGCAACCTGGACTTCTCCTACGGGAGCGTGCAGATCCTCTTCGACGTCAACTTCGACGTGGCCCAGGGCGAGACGCTCGCCCTGCTCGGGACGAACGGCGCGGGCAAGTCCACGCTGCTCCGGGTCATCAGCGGGCTCGGCGTGGCCAGCCGCGGGGTCGTGCGCCTCCACGGCCGCACGATCACCTACACGGACCCCGAGCTGCGGGCCCGCATCGGCATCGTCCAGCTGATGGGCGGCAACGCGGTGTTCAGCGCGCTGTCGGTCGAGGAGAACCTCAAGATGGCGGCGTACCTCTACGAACGGGACGACGCCAAGCGCCGCATCGACGCAGCTATCGCGCGGTTCCCGGCCCTGACCGAGCGCCGGCGCACCGATGCCCGTGATCTGTCGGGCGGTCAGCAGCAGATGCTGGCGCTCGCGATGGCGCTGGTGCACGAACCCGAGATCCTGATCATCGACGAGCTGTCGCTCGGCCTCGCGCCGGTGACCATCCAGTCGCTGCTCGAGATCGTGCGCGACCTCAAGCGGCAGGGGCTCACGATGATCATCGTCGAGCAGTCGCTGAACGTCGCTCTCTCGATCGCCGACCGCGCCATCTTCATGGAGAAGGGCCAGATCCGCTTCGACGGGCCGGCCGCCGAGCTGGCCGAGCGGGACGACCTCGCCCGCGCCGTCTTCCTCGGAACCGGGACGTGACGTCGTTGCTCGCGTTCGACGTTCCGCCACAGGTCATCCTCGGCGGCGCCACCCGCGGCCTCGCCATCGGCGTGTTCGCGGTCGGCATCATCTTGATCTTCCGGTCGAACCGGGTGATCAACTTCGCGCTCGGCGAGCTGGGTGCCTTCTGCGCCGCGGTCTTCGTGCGGCTGACCGTCAACTACCACTGGAACTTCTATCCGGCGCTGGCCCTCGCCGGGGCGGTGGGCCTGCTCGCCGGCGGGTTGCTCGAGCTCGCGCTGGTGCCCCGCCTCGGCAAGGCGCCCAAGGTGATCCTGATGGTCGCGACGATCGGCGCGGCGCAGCTCCTCCTCTTCCTGCAGAGCGTGCTGCCCGACATCAGCTCGTACGACCGGTTCCCGACCGCGTTCACCAAGCAGTGGACGGTCGGCAGCGTGGTGATCCGAGCCGAGCACGTCGTCGCGCTCGTCGTGCTGCCGTTGATCGTGATCGGCCTCGCCTGGTTCCTCAACCGGACCAAGCACGGCACCTCGGTGCGAGCCGCGGCGGACAACCCGGATGCGGCGCGGCTGGCCGGCATCAGCGTGAAGCGGGTGTCGTTCGTGGTGTGGACGCTGGCCGGCGGCCTCGCCGCGGTGACCACGATCCTCAGCGCGCCCCTGGCCAACGCCAACGTCTCCTCGACCGGCCAGATCGGCCCGGGGATCCTGATGCGGACCCTCGCCGTCGCGGTCATCGCGGGCATGGCGTCGATGCCGGTCGCGCTCGGCGCCGGGATCGTGCTCGGCATCGTGGAAGCGGTCGTCTTCTACAACAACCCCACCGACCCCGGGCGGATCGACGCGCTGATCTTCCTCGTCGTACTCGTGGCGGTGCTGGTGGTCTCGGCCCGCAACCGGTCGCTCGGTGTGCGCGAGCGGTTCTCGTTCGCCCCTCGGGTGCGGCCCATCCCCGAGTCGTTGCGGGGGAGCTGGCTGATCCGCAACCACTCGAAGATCCTGGCGACGCTCGCGCTGGTCATCGCCGCGGTGGTCCCGCTGCTCGTGACGTCGCAGTCCCGCCAGTTCCTCTACTCACAGATCCTGTTGACCGCGCTGATCGCGCTGTCGCTCACCGTCCTCACCGGGTGGGCCGGCCAGCTGTCGCTCGGTCAGTTCGCGCTCGTCGGCCTCGGCGGCGTGACCGCCTACTCCCTGTACATGGGTCGCCTGCAGTTCCCGATCGCAGTCGCGGTCGGTGCCGTCGTCGCGGCCATCGCCGCGGTGGTCGTCGGGCTGCCCGCGCTGCGCATGCGCGGCCTGTTCCTCGCGGTCACCACGCTCGCGCTGGCTGTCGCCGCGCCGTGGATCCTCGAGCGCCCGGTGTTCAAGACGAACGGCTTGTCGACCGCGGTGATGCCCCGTCCGGTCATCGGCGGCCTGTCGCTCGCCCCCGAGCGGACCTACTACTGGGTCTGCCTGGCCGTCCTCGCGCTCGCGATCATCGCCGTCGCGCGGCTGCGGCGGAGCGGCCTCGGCCGGGTGCTGCTGGCGGTCCGCGACAACGAGATGGCGGCGTCCGCGATGGGCCTGTCGCCGACGCGGGTGAAGCTCTTCGCGTTCGCGGTGTCGGGCGGGCTGGCCGGGCTGGCCGGCGGTCTGCTGGTCGGTCTCCTCCAGCAGTTCACGACCGACCAGTTCAGCGCCACCCAGTCGCTCCAGGTCGTCGCGGTCGCGGTCGTCGGCGGCATCGCGTCGATCACCGGTGCGGTGCTCGGCGCGCTCCTCATCGTGGGCCTTCCCGCCTTCTTCCCCAACAGCGCGCAGGTCACGCTGCTCACCAGCGGCGTCGGCATGCTGATCCTGCTGCTCTACTTCCCCGGCGGGCTCGTGCAGATCCTCTACAGCCTGCGCGACGTGGTGTTCTCGGCCATCGCCAGCCGGCGGACGGAGGCGGCTGCGGCACCGGTACCGGCCCCGGCGAAGCCCGCGCTGCCGAGCACGCTGCCGCCCCGGGCCCCGATCGACCCCGAGCTGGCCACCGTGCTCCGCACGAACGCCGTGTCGGTGCGCTTCGGGCTCCGCATGGTCCTGCTCGAGGCGTCGATCGATGTCGGGCGGGGAGAGGTCGTCGGGCTCATCGGCGCGAACGGAGCCGGCAAGTCGACCCTCATGAACGCGATCGGCGGCTACGTGCCGAGCCAGGGCCAGGTCGAGCTGCTCGGTCAGGACGTGACCGGCGCGCCGGCCCATCGTCGCGCCGCGCTCGGCCTCGGCCGCACCTTCCAGGACGCCGCGCTCTACGGGGACCTGACCGTGCGCGAGACGGTGGCCGTCGCGGTCGAGACGCGGGCGAAGGCGCGCCTCCTCCCGGTCGTGCTCTCGCTGCCGCGGGCCGGTCGGGCGGAGCGGGCCAAGCAGGCCCACGCCGACGAGATCCTCGACTTCCTCGGGCTCGGCGCGTACGCCGAGCGGTTCGTGAGCGAGCTGTCGACCGGCATGCGCCGCATCGTCGAGCTCGCCTGCCTCCTCGCCTCGGACGCCAAGGTGCTGTGCCTCGACGAACCGACCGCAGGGGTCGCGCAGCGCGAGGCCGAGGCGTTCGGGCCGCTCCTCCTCCAGGTCCGCCAGGAGCTCGATGCCTCGATGCTCGTGATCGAGCACGACATGCCGCTCGTCATGTCCATCAGCGACCGGATCTTCTGCCTCGAAGCCGGGCGGGTGATCAGCAGCGGCCGGCCCGAGCAGGTGCGTGAGGACCCGCTGGTGATCGCGTCGTACCTCGGCACCGACGTCGAGGCCATCGAGCGCAGCGGACCGCGCTCACGGGCCGGCGCGACGGAGACCGCAGCGACCTGAACCGAGATTGTCTACAGTCTGTCGGAAATCCGACGCACCGTGTCCGAAGGGCGCGGTAGGGGGTCTGAGATGAAGCGTGCGTCCCGGTGGTTCGTGTTCGTCGCGGTGCTCGTGCTGCTGGTGTCGTGCACGAGCGATCCGAACAAGACCTCGACCTCGAACGGCGGCGGCGGTGGAGGTGGCGGGGGCACGCAGGGCGAGGGACTCGCCGCGAACAACGACGCCGCGTCGTCGACCACCGGCATCACCGACAGCCAGATCAACGTCGCCTACATCGGCGTCGACTTCAGCGCGCTGAAGTCGACCGGCCTCGTGCCGGACCTCGGTGACCAGAAGAAGCAGGTGACGTCGTTCGTCGATGACATCAACGCGCACGGCGGCATCGGCGGCCGGAAGATCAACCTGCACTTCAAGCTGCTCGACCTCCTCGCCACGCAGGGCGCGAACGCGCAGAGCGTCATCCAGGCGGCGTGCATCGAGGCGACCCAGGAGTTCAAGGCTGCGGTCGTCGTCCTCCCGCCGGCCGCAGCCCGCGACTTGGCCCGTTGCACGGCGGTGACGAACAAGACGCTCACGATCGACGCGACCGCGTTCGATCAGGCCCTGTTCGAGGAGGCCCAAGGGAGGATGTTCTCGCCGGGCGGCATGTCGATCGACCGGCAGTTCCGAGCCTGGGCGGACCAGATGGACAAGCTCGGCGTGCTCGACGGCAAGACGATCGGGCTCGTCATGGGCGACCAGCCGGAGGAGTTCGTCCAGCCGGCCAAGGACGTGCTCATCCCGGAGCTCGAGAAGCTCGGCCATCCGGTGAAGGTGTCGGTGACCGTGCCGTGTGCGGCCGGTTCCACCGAGTGCACGCAGTACGACTCGGCCGCGCAGAAGCTGAAGGACGGTGGCGTCAACTCGGTCTTCATGCTGCTGGCGAACACCTTCGGCACCGGCCTCGTGCAGGCGTCGGCGAACATCGGCTTCCACCCGCAGTGGCTGCTCGAGGGCAACCAGACGACCAACACCGTCTTGAAGTTCTACGACGCGGTGAAGCAGGACATCGATGGCGCGATCGGGGTCGGGTTCGCCTTCGCCGAGCCCGAGGACATCACCGACGAGGCGGTCAAGTGCAACCAGATCGTGACCGACCGCAGCGGCGCGAAGTACGAGAAGGGCTCCGACGCGTTCGGCTTCACGTCGTCGCTGTGCACCGAGTTCCGCGTCCTCGACCAGGCCGGTGACAAGGTGCCCAAGGGTTCGTTCGACCAGGGTGCGTGGATCAAGGCGATCGCCGGCCTCGGGACGATCCCGTCGGTCGCCGGTCCCGACGGCACCCTCACCCCGACGAAGCACGACGCGCTCGACTACCTCTACCTGTGCGACTACAAGGTCGCGCAGGGCGAGTGCGTGCGCCGACCGACCGATCCGTTCAAGGTCGCCCCCTAACCCGGCTTCCATCGTCCGCAGTACCCGACCGGTACCGTCGCTGCTGTGGGGATGGTCGTCGCCTACGCCGACGGGGTCGACGTGGCGCGCACCGCACCAGATGCCGCCGTCGCCGCGGCCGGCATCACTGCGGCCGAAGGCGGGGCCGAGGCGCTCGTCGGCTGGCTGCCCGACGCTCCGCCGTGGCTGGCCACGGCCACGGGCCGCACGACGATGGCCGGGTACGCGCTGCGGACCCCGGTCGCCGAGGGCCGGTTCCGCTACCTGCCGGTGCGCCTCTCGGCCGTGCCGCGCCTACTCGCGGCGATCGCTCCCGACGTCGCGGTCGTGTCCGTGGTGCGGCGCGGCGACCAGCTCGCGTTCGGCCCGACGGTCGGCATCGGGCCGGCGCTCGCGCGCAGCGGTCGGGCGCTCGTGGTCGAGGTCGACCCGCACGGCATCGACCTCGGCGGTCCCGCGCTCGACGGTTGCGTTACCGCGGTGGTCGAGCCGGAGGCGCCCGCGGCTCCCGTGCCGGCGCCGCGCCCACCGGAGGAGGTCGACCTCGCGATCGGTCGCCGCGTCGTCGCGCTGCTGCCGGAACGGCCGACGCTGCAGTTCGGTCCGGGCGGCGTGGCCGACGCGATCGCGGCGAGCGTCGACCGGCCGGTCTCCATCTGGTCGGGGGTCGTCACGGACGCGGTCGCCGGGCTGGCCGAGCGTGGCCTGCTCGAAGGCGCGGCGACCACTGCCTACACGTGGGGTGGCGAACCGATCAGGCGGTTGGCGGCCGACGGCCGGCTCCGGCTCGAGCCGGTCGAGGTGACCCACGATCCGTCGACCTTGTCGGGCATCGAGCGCTTCGTGGCGTGCAACACCGCTGTGCAGTTGGGCCTCGACGGCGCAGTGAACGTCGAGCGGGTCGGCGGTCGTGCGGTCGCCGGCATCGGCGGGCACGCCGACTTCGCAGCCGGCGCGTCGCGGTCGCCCGGTGGGCTGTCGGTGATCGCGCTGCGCTCGGTCACCCGCACCGGCGCCTCGACCATCGTGCCGTCGGTCGAGGTCGTGTCGACGCCTCGATGCGACGTCGAGGTCGTGGTCACCGAGCACGGCGTGGCCGACCTCAGGGGCGTCGACGACGAGGAGCGGGCGCGGCGGCTCACGGCGGTCGCCGACCCTGCGCACCGGGAGGCCCTCACGGTCGCCGGGAGGAATGTGTCGACCAGCGGCCGTACGCTCTCCGGCCTGTGATCTCGCCGCCTGCGGCGCTTCCGTCCGCCGACCCGTTCCGCCACGAGGTCCTGCTCTACGCGGACGAGACCGAGTACCTGGCCGGCACGGTGCCCTTCGTCGAGGCCGGGCTCTCGGCGGGCGAGCCGGTGCTGGTGATCGTCCCGCAGGAGCGGCTGGAGCTGCTGCGGACCGCGTTGCCGACCACCCATCCGCTGCTGCAGATGGCCGACATGCGCACGCTCGGCCAGAACCCGGCCCGGCTCATCCCTGCGTGGACCGACTTCGCCCGGCCGCTCCTGGCCGAGGGGCGATCGACCCGCGGCGTCGGTGAACCGGCGTGGTCCGCCCGCAGCGCAGACGAGCTCGCCGAGTGCGCGTGGCACGAGACGCTCGTGAACCTCGCGTTCGGCGACGCCGCAGGGTTCAGCCTGCTGTGCCCGTACGACACCCTCGCGCTCGACGCAGCGGTGATCGCAGGCACGCACGGCAGCCACCCGCACGTCGGCGGTGCGCACGGAGCGGACGCGGACCTGCCGTACATCGACACGGTGCCCGACTGCCTGGACGGTCCGCTGTCACCGGTGCCCGAGGGCGTCGAGTGGATCACCTTCGACGGGACCGGTCACGTCGAGCTGCGGGCCCGCACGCGCACTGCCGCGGTCGCCGCCGGCCTCGACCCGCAGACCGTCGACGACGCCGTGCTCGCGGTGAACGAAGCGGTGGCGAACACCGTCCGCCACGGGGGCGGCCGCGGCCGGCTGAGCACGTGGTCCGACCGAGGCGCGTTCGTCTGCGAGATCCGCGACACCGGTCGCATCGACGACCCGCTGGCCGGTCGGCGCCGGCCGGTGATCGGTCACGCCGGTGGTCGTGGACTCTGGCTGATGACCCAGATCTGCGACCTCGTGCAGATCCGCCGGGTCGAGGGCGGCCAGGCCATCCGGGTCCGCCTCAGCGACCCGCGCTGAGTCGACCGGCGGAGGTCAGTCGGGCGCCGTCGCCCGCAGCACGAGCAGCGCGATGTCGTCGTTGCGCTCGTCGATCGGCCGGATGCGGTGGAGCTCGCGGTGCATCCCGTCGGCGACCTGCTCGGCGGTGCTGTCGCTGCTGACGACCGAGCCGACCAGCTTGGTGACCTCGGTCTCGTTCAGGCCGTGCGGCGGCGGGAGGTCCGTGGCCCCGTCGGTGTACGCGACGAGGGTGTCGCCGGGCTGCAGGAGCCGGCTCGTCGCGGTCACGTCGATACGCGCGAGCGGGCCGATGAGCGTGCCCGGCGTGCCGAACTGATCGGCGATGCCGTCGGAACCGACGAGCACCGGGAGCGGGTGCCCGCCGCACACGACGGTCAGGCGGGGGCCGGCCCCGGTGGCTTCGACCGTGCCGTAGAGCACGGTGCAGAACGGCCCCGCGTCGCGGTTGCGCATCGCGCTGTTCAACGAGTGCAGCACCTGCTCGGGCGGGTCACCGTGCCAGGCCGACGTGGCGATCGTGTGGCGGAGCAGCCCGGCGGTCGCCGCGGCCTGCGGTCCGGAGCCGCACACGTCGCCGAGCACGAACGCCCACAGCCCGTCGCGGACCTCGAAGATGTCGTAGAAGTCGCCGCCCACGTCGACGCCCTCACCCCGGGCCCAGTAGCGGACCGCGATGTCGAGGTCGGGCACCTTCGGGAGCGCCCGGGGGAGCAGGCTGGCCTGCAGCGTCTTCGCGATGTGGCGCTGCTCGTCGGACAGGCGCTGGTTCTGGAGGCTCGACGCGATGCGCACGCCGACCGCCTGGGCCAGTGCGAGGTCCTCGGCGCCGTACTGGCGGCCCGCCCGGGACATGACGAGCTGGAGCGCGCCCAGCACCCGGCTGCGCTTGATCAACGGGACGGTGATCACGCTGCGCAGCTGCAGCCGCTCGAGCACCTCCTGGGCCTCGTCGCCGACCTCTGCCGCGTCGGGGTCGAGCGCGGTCACGTCGGTGATCAGCTCGGGCTCGCCGGTGCGGATCACGCGCGGCGCACCGAAGGGCGCGTCGGGGTCGTACGGGAAGCGCTCCATCAGCTCGCGGGCGTAGGCGACCATCGCGGGGTCGGGGTGGGCGACCTCGACTTCGGGGATCTGTGAGCCGCCGGGCGGCAGCACGAAGATGGAGCACCAGTCGCCCAGCCGGGGGACGGCCGCGGCGACGACGTTGCGCATCAGCGATGGCTGGTCGGTCGCGGCGGCGAGCGCGTCGTTGACGCGACCGAGGAACTCGAGCCGCTCGGAGCTCACCCGCTCCCGGTCGGCCGCCTCGAGCGCGTCGAGCGTGAGCTTCTGGAGCTGCTCGCGGTTCCGTCGCTCCTCGGTCACGTCGGCGACGACGCCGATCGCCCCGGTCGCCTCGCCGTCGGGGCCGAGGGTGATGTGACCGGCCCCGTGGATCCAGTGGACCGAGCCGTCCGGCCACACCACCCGGTGGTCGAGCGTGTACGGAGCGCCGGTGGCGACCGCGTCCTGCACCGTGGCGGACGACGCCTCCCGATCCTCGGGGTGGAGCAGCGCGAGGTACGCCTCGTAGGTGCCGTCGAAGGTCTCCGGACGCACGCCGAAGAGCGAGTGCACCCGGTCGTCCCAGGAGACCACGTCGTGGACCATGTCCCACTGGAACGTGCCGAGGCCGCCGGCCTCGAGCGCCAGCTGCAGCCGCTCCGACAGCTCCTCGGCGACCCGGGAGACCCGCTGGTGCTCGACCAGATCCTCGGAGACGCCGATGACGCCGATGACCTCGCCCTGCCGGTTGATCACCGGCCGGTCGGCCACCCAGATCGGGATCGCCTCCCCGTCCTTGCGCCTGACCGTGAACTCGCCGGTCCAGTCCTGGCCGCCCCGCACCTGCGCGACGATCGCCGCGCTCGAGGCGTGCTGGTCGACGGGCACGAGGATCTCGGAGATGTCGCGGCCGAGGACCTCTTCCTCCGCCCAGCCGAAGAGCTCCTCGGCGTGGCGGCTCCACAGCTCGATGCGCCCCTCGAGATCGGTGACGACCACGGCGCGCGGCGAGGCGTCGATGATCGCCCGATGGTCGAGCTGGCGAGCTCGGTCATGTTGTTCGTTCAGCGACGGATCTCCACGGGCTCGGCCTGGTGAGACACTATCTGTCGATGACGCGAGTCGGTCTCGTGCTGGGCGCTGGTGGCCTGGTCGGTCAGGCGTACCACGCCGGGGTGCTGGCCGCGCTCGAGACCGACCTCGGCTGGGACGCCCGCACGGCCGACGTCATCGTCGGCACGTCGGCCGGCTCGGTGACCGGCACTGCGCTGCGGATGGGCCTGTCGGCCACCGATCTCGCGGCCTGGGCCACCGATGTCGAGCCGTCGCCCGAGGGCTCGCCGCTGATCGAGGCGTTCTCCTCGGAGCCGCCCGACTTCCCACCCTTCGACCTGGCCGGCCTGTTCACCGGGTGGCGCTTCCCCGCCGTGGCGCTGCTCCGGCGCATGGCCCGGAAGCCGTGGGCCATGCGGCCCTCTGTGGTGGCGTCGACGCTCCTCCCGGCCGGCTCCTGGGACGTCTCCTCGCACGCCGCGACGTGGAACGACCTGCTCGGCGACGACTGGCCCGACGGTCTGCTGATCTGCGCGGCGCGTCGGATCGACGGCCGCCGGGTGGTGTTCGGTGGTCCACGTGCGCCCGACGCGCCGCTGTCGCAGGCGGTCGCGGCGTCGTGCGCGATCCCCGGCTACTTCGCGCCCGTGCGGATAGGGCGACGGGAGTACCTCGACGGCGGGGTGCACTCGTCGACGAACGCAGACGTGCTCCGCAGCGAGGGCATCGACGTCGCCGTCGTCGTGGCCCCGATGTCGGCGGCCCACGGCCGCAGCCGCACGCCGGATGCCGCGGTCCGCTGGACCGTGCACCGACGCCTCGAGCACGAGGTGCGCCGGCTGCGCAACGCCGGCGTCCACGTCGTGCGCTTCGAACCGCGTGCCCCGACGCTCCGGGCCATGGGCCTCAACGCGATGTCTGACGACCGTGGACCGGCCGTCGTGCGGTCCGCCTACTTCGAGGCGGCCGCGCGCATCGCCGAGCCTCGGATCCGCCGCCGGCTCGAAGCGCTCGCCCACCGCCGCCGCGCCGCCTGAGCCCCGACCGGTCGGCTACCCGGTCCCGGTGGGGCGGCGGCCGACGATGCGCTCGTAGGCGACCGGGTCGGTCGGGCCCTCCGTGCAGATGATCAGCGCGGAGCGGCCGGTGAGCTCGACTGCGCCATGCTCGGTGCCGGCGAGGGCCTGCAGGCCGGCCAGCCCGGCCGCCCCGGTCTCGCCCGCCTCGATGCCGACCGACGCGAGGGCGCGCATCGCCCGCTCGGCCGCGTCGTCGTCGACCGCCACGAACACGTCGACACCGGTCGAGATCGCCGGCCACGCGACGACCGAGAGCGTGCCGCAGTTGAGCCCGGCCATGATCGAGTCGTGCGGCCCCGGGACCGTGACCGGGTGGCCGGCCTCGGCCGAGCGCAGCCCGCAGGCCGCCTGGTGCGGCTCGACCGCGACGATCGCCGCGTGGTCGCCGTGGCGGCCGACCGCTGCGGCGGCGAGCGCCCCGACCCCGAGCTGCACGCAGACGACGTCGGGCGGGCCGGCGAGCTGCTCGTCGACCTCGGCGAAGATCGTCGAGTACCCGTCGATCACCGACGCGGGGATCTCGGTGTAGCCCTCCCATGACGTGTCCGAGACGACGAGCACGTCGTCGGACGCGAGCGCAGCGCTGGTCGCGACGGCGTCGTCGTAGGTGCCGTCGACCACCGTCACCCGTGCGCCCTCCGAGGCGATCCCGTCGATGCGGGCGGCGGCGGTCCCCGCCGGCACGAAGATGTGCGCGTCGTACCCGAGCCACGCCGCCATGCGGGCGACCGCCCGACCGTGGTTGCCGTCGGTGGCCGCGGCCAGCGTGAGCGGCCCGAGCGGTGCCACTGCGGCGCGCAGGCCGGCGAGGTCCCGCCATTCGGGCTCGGCACCCAGCCGCTCGACCAGCGCGCGGTAGGTCGCCCACGAGGCACCGAGCATCTTGAACGCGGGGAGCCCGAAGCGGTCCGCCTCCACCTTGACGTGGAGCTCGGCCAGCCCGAGGGCTGCGGCCAGCGCCGGCGCCGAGATCAACGGGGTCGGGGCGTAGCCGGGGAGGCGCCGGTGGAAGGCACCTGGGCGGTCGGTGGTCGACGGCCGGTCGCCTCGCCGCTTGGCTGGGTTGGCGAGGATCTCCGGCGTCACGGCGGCGACTCTCGCGCACGCACCTCTCGGCCGGCTCACAGCTGGCTCTCGGGTGGGGATCGGACACTGCAGGAGCTCCCACCCAGAGGAGGCCTCATGGCCCGATCGCATCGCCCGCACCCCGCCCGCCGAGCCCGCCGCGTCGTCGGCGTCGCGAGCATCGCCGGGGGGATGGCGCTCGTCGGCGGGTTGGCCGCAGCCCAGGCCGCGAGCGACCAGGCCAGCGCAGCTGCGCCGACCACGACGTCGACGACGGCCGCCCACACCTCGTCCGGCTCGTCGTCGCGTTCCTCGACGACTACGACGTCGTCGTCGACCACCTCGACGACCGCGGTCGCGGCGACGCCGTCGACGACCGCCGACACGAGCTCGAGCGGGAGCTGAAGGTGGCAGCCGCCGAGCGGCGGTTCCGGGCCATGGGGACCGATGGCCACGTCGTCGTCATCGGCGGCCCCGATCGACTGGCCGGCGACGCGGTCGCCCGCATCGACGACCTCGAGCACCGCTGGAGCCGCTTCCTCCCGACCAGCGAGGTCAGCCGGCTCAACGAGCGGGCCGGGTCGCCCCTGATCGTGTCGGCCGACACCCGCCTCCTGGTCGAGCGGGCCGTCGAGGGCTGGCGGATGACCGGCGGTGGCTTCGACCCGCTGCTCCTGCCGGCGATCGTCGCGGCCGGCTACCGGTCCGACTTCGCCGCGCTCACGTCGTCCGGTGCGCCGATCGAGCCCGGGCCGGTCGCACCCCGCCCGCTCGTCGCCTGCACCGACATCGAGCTGGGCGACGAGTGGGTCCGCCTGCCCGAGGGCACGGGGTTCGATCCCGGCGGCATCGGCAAGGGGCTCGCCGCCGACCTCGTCGTCGGCGAGCTGCTCGCGGCCGGGGCCGAGGGCGCCTGCGTGAACCTGGGCGGTGATCTCCGGGTCGCCGGACCCGGGCCGTCCGGGCCCTGGACCGTCGCGCTCGAGCACGCGTGGTGCGAGCAGCCGTTCGTGCTGCTCGGCCTCGGTGCCGGCGCGGTCGCGACGTCGACCACGCTGCGCCGGCGGTGGACGACCACCGATGGCACCGAGCAGCACCACCTGATCGACCCGGTCACCGGTCGCCCGTCGACCAGCGACCTCACCCACGCCTCCGTCGTGGCCGGCCAGGCCTGGACCGCCGAGGTGCTGGCGAAGGCGGTGCTGCTGCGGGGCTCCCGCCGGGCCTTCGACATCGTGCCGGCCGGGGTCGATGCGTTGACCGTCGACGAGCGGGGAGCGGTGGCCGCCACCGATCGGTTCACCGACTACACCGGCCACGCCCCGCTGCCCGAGGCGCTGGCCGGCTGAGCTCCGGGTCAGCTTCCCTGAGAGGACGTGCTCGGGGCGGCGCCCGGCGTCGCCGGCGTCGCGCTGGTCCCCGGCTGCGCGTCCGAGCCGGGCCAGTCCGAGGGGAAGCCGCCGCCGTCGCGGTCGCCGCCGTGTCCGTCGGCCCAGGGCGGGAGCTGGTCGGGGCTCGGCACGGTCGGCTGGTCGGTCACCGTCGGATGGCTCTGCTCCTGCGGCGCGGCGGTCGACGGGTCGTGTGACGTGATCGCGAAGACGCCGGTGAGGACGACCAGCCCGGTGCCCGCGGCAGCGGCGACGGTCGTGCGGCTGCGGTTCACGGCCGCGGTCCGAACGGCGGCGCGTACACGGGCGCGGTGGGCGGCTGGGTGGCCGGCGCCTCCGGCCAGCGGGGCCGGGAGGGCGCGGGGTGCGGCGTGGTGCGAGGCGGCTTCTGCTCGGTCGCCTGCACCAGCCGCAGCGCGGTCAACCCGACCACCCCGACCGACGCCGCCACGATGGCCATGCGGAGCAGCACGTTCGCGCTGTCGGTGCCGGCCGTGAACGCGTGGAGGGTGGCCACCGCGAAGAGCGGGAAGCTCGCCATGTGGACGCCGTGCCACACCTGCTTCGGCAGGTGCTTGCGGGCCAGGGACGTCAGCTCGACCGCGGCCAGCAGGTAGAGCGACACGACGCCCCAGGCCACCGCGACCGGCCGGTACGACGACGTGAGCGGGACGAGGATCTCCGACGGCCCGATGTGGACGAACGAGTCGGCCACGAGGGCCGTGACGTGCACACCGACGAAGATCGCCGCGGTGCCGCCGAGGAACCGGTGCAGGTCGAGCAGCCAGTTCGGTCTCGGCCGCTTGCCGAGGACCTTGCTGCTGAGCAGCAGACCCCAGATGACGCTCGTGGTCAGCAGGGCCCACGACGTGATCCCGCTGGCGCGGGCGATGAACCAATACAGCTGGTTCGACATGCCCCAGAGACTGGTGCCCGTCCCTGTGAGCCAGCTGAGAAGCGAGCGGGAGCCGCCTGTCAGCGTGTCAGCGGTCGAGGTCGAGGTGCATCAGCGCCGCGGGCCCGAACCGCGTCTGCTCCTCCCCGTCGAGCACGAAGCCGACGCTCTCGTAGAAGGCGAGCGCGTGGAGGTTGGCGGTGAGGTCGATCCGGGCGACCCCGGCCCGGCGCGCTGCGTCCGCCTCGTGGCGCACGAGGTCGGACGCCACGCCCCGCCGCATCCAGTCGGGGTCGACGAACAGGTCCTCGAGGTCGGCGGTCCCGTCACCGCGGACGAGCCGGATGAAGCCGATCACCGTGCCGTCCACCGCTGCGACCGTCGAGCCGGCGAGTGCCTCCCCTTCGATCTCGAGCACCTCCGGGTGGGCGACGAGGGCCTCCCGGTCGCCCTCGTTGGCCAGCGAGGCTCGCCGGAACACCTCCGCCATCGCCACGGCATCGCCCGGCTCGACCGCTCTGATCGTCCACGTCGCCATGCGCCCCCGATTCTGCGTGGAAACTGGCTGCCATGGCAGCCACTTCCTACGCAGAAACCGCACTGACCATCGACCATCCGGCGGACGGGGTCGTCCGCATCACGCTCGACGGTCCCGGTCTGAACGCGGTGGGGCCGGACGCGCACCGGGAACTGGCCGAGGTGTGGCGGTCGGTCGACCGCGATCCCGACGCGCGGGTCGCCCTCCTGCGCGGGGCGGGCAAGGCGTTCTCGGCCGGTGGCTCGTTCGAGCTGATCGACCAGATCATGGGGGAGGAGGCCGACCGACTGCGGGTGCTGCGCGAGGCCCGCGACCTCGTGCACAACGTGATCGAGTGCTCGAAGCCGATCGTGTCGGCGGTGCACGGCCCGGCCGTCGGCGCAGGACTGGTGGCCGCGCTGCTGGCCGACGTCTCGGTCGTGGCGCGGACGGCCCGCATCATCGACGGCCACACCCGCCTCGGGGTCGCGGCCGGCGACCACGCCGCGATCTGCTGGCCGCTCCTCTGCGGCATGGCGAAGGCGAAGTACTACCTCCTCACCTGCGAGACGCTGACCGGCGAGGAGGCCGAGCGCATCGGGCTGGTGTCGCTGTGCGTCGACGACGACGAGGTGCAGGACCGGGCGCTCGCGATCGCCGAGCAGCTGGCCGGCGGCGCGCAGCAGGCCCTCCGCTGGACCAAGCACACGCTCAACCACTGGTACCGCGCGCAGGCCGCGACGTTCGACGCCAGCCTCGCCTACGAGTTCCTCGGGTTCACCGGCGCCGACGCCCGCGAGGGCCTGGCCAGCCACACCGAGAAGCGGGCTCCCCACTTCGAGGGGCCCACGGGGTAGGAGATCCGCATGGCGCGACCAGTGTGGAAGGGATCGATCAGCTTCGGGCTCGTGAACATGGGGGTGAAGGCCTTCAGCGCGGTGCGCGATCACGAGGTCCACTTCCACCAGCTCGACAAGAAGTCGGGCGCGCGGGTCCGCTACGTGAAGGTGTCGGGCAAGAGCGGTGACCCGCTCGAGAAGGACGACATCGAGATGGGCTACGAGGTGAAGAAGGGCAAGTACGTCACCTTCTCCCAGCGCGAGCTGAACGACCTGCAGCCGGCGTCGACCCGCACCCTCGACGTGAGCGACTTCGTCGCGCTCGAGGACGTCGATCCCATCTACTACGACCGCACCTACTGGTTGGTCCCCGACGGTGAAGGCGCGGACCGCGCCTACCGCCTGCTGCTCGCGGCGATGGAGGACGAGCAGCGGGTCGGCATCGGCACCGTCGTGATGCGCAACAAGCAGTACCTCGCCGCGATCCGTCCGCTCGACGGCGCGCTCGCGATGTCGACGCTCCGCTTCGACGACGACGTGGTCGGCAAGTCCGAGATCGACGGTGTCCCCCGCAAGGCGAAGGTCGACGCGAAGGAGCTGAAGCTCGCGTCGCAGATCATCGACGCGCTCGCCTCGGACTGGAAGCCGTCGCGGTACAAGGACACCTACACCGACGAGCTGCGCAAGCGGATCGAGCGCAAGGAGAAGGGCAAGGACGTCGTCGAGGAGGGCGAGGAGCAGGAGACGGTCGACACGAGCAACGTCACGGACCTCATGGCCGTGCTCCAGGAGAGCGTCGAGCGCGCGAAGAAGGGGCGCAGCACCCGCAAGCGGACGACCAAGGCCGCGAAGGCCAGGAAGTCCGCCTGAGTGGCCACCAAGAAGGCGGCCGCCACGAAGAAGGCGGTCACGAAGAAGGCAGTCGCAAAGAAGCAGGCCCCGAGGACGAAGGCGGCTGCCAAGAAGAAGGCGGCGGTCACGACGAAGAAGAAGTCGGCCGCCAAGGAGCAGGCGGCGCCGAAGCAGCGGCTGGCCAAGTACCAGTCGATGCGGGACTTCTCGAAGACCGCCGAGCCCTCGGGGGCGACCGATCCGCCCGATCCCGGGCCCGGCAACCGCTTCGTCGTGCAACGCCACCGTGCCCGCGCGCTGCACTACGACCTGCGCCTCGAGGTGGACGGCGTGCTGGCCAGCTGGGCCGTGCCGAAGGGTCCCACCCTCGACCCGAAGGCCCGCCGCCTCGCCGTCCACGTCGAGGACCACCCGCTCGACTACTTCGACTTCGAGGGCGTGATCCCGAGCGGCGAGTACGGCGGCGGCGACGTGATCGTCTGGGACTGGGGCACGTGGAGCCCGGGCAAGGACGGCCAGGATCCGGTCCGGGCGGTGGAGAGCGGCGAGATCCACTTCGACCTCGCGGGCGAGAAGCTGTCAGGCCGGTTCGTGCTCGTCCGCACCGACCGCAAGGGCGACAAGAACTGGATGCTCCTGCACAAGCAGGACGACCACTCCGTGCCCGGCTGGGACGCAGGCGACCACCTGCGGTCGGTGAAGTCCGGTCTCACCAACGACGAGATCAAGGACGCGCCCCGGGACACGTGGACCCGCGATCGGCCGCCCGGGCCGACGCCGGCCGAGCTGACCGCGCTCGACGAGATCGGCGCGAAGGGCGAGTGGGTCTTCCAGGGCCGCGAGCTGCAGCTCACCAACCTCGACAAGGTGCTGTTCCCGGCCCGCGAGGGCGAGGAGCCGGTGACCAAGCGCGACCTCGTCCGCTACCACGCGCTGATCGCGCCCTGGATGTTGCCGTACCTGGAGGGCCGGCCGGTCAACACCAACCGGTTCCCCGACGGCGTCGACAAGAAGGGCTTCTGGTTCAAGGCCCATCCGAGCCACGCGCCGGAGTGGCTCACCCGCTGGTACTACGACGACCACGGCAAGGGCGAGACCGAGTGGTACACGGTCATCGACAGCCCGCCTGCGCTGGCCTGGATGGCGAACTACGCGTCGCTCGAGCTGCACCCCTGGACGTCGAAGGGCGACGCGCCGAACGAACCGACGTGGGCCTACATCGACGTCGATCCGGGGCCGAAGAGCACCTGGGACGACGTGCTCGTGCTGACCCGGCTGTACAAGACCGCGCTCGACCACCTCGGCGTGCAGGCCGGCCCGAAGGTCACCGGCAAGCGGGGCATCCAGGTGTGGGTGCCGATCGCCCGCGGTTGCACGTTCGACGAGACGCGCGCGTGGGTCGAGGGCATCTCGCGCGCCATCGGTGCGATCGTGCCCGAGATGGTCAGCTGGGCGTGGACGAAGTCCGATCGCGGGGGCAAGGCCCGGCTGGACTACACGCAGAACGCGATCAACAAGACGCTCGTCGCGCCGTTCAGCGCGCGGCCCGC
>JAFBAD010000150.1 GCA_019247975.1 Acidimicrobiia bacterium | reverse complement strand
TGGTCGGGCGTGACGAGTCGCTTCGTCATCGCGAGTGAGACCACCGTGACGGCGGCTGCCTCTGCTCCGAGCAGCTCGAACATCACGGCCGCCTGCACCTTCACGGCTGCTGATGGCGATACGCCGGCCAGGATCAGACCGGTCATCGCTCCCGGGAGCGCGACGAGCCCGACGACCTTCGTCCGCTCGATCGCGGGGAGCAAGGCCGTGCGCAACGCCGACCTGACGTAGGAAATGAGCGCCTCGCCGCCGGGCTGTCCGAGCGCCAGGCGAGCTTCGATCTCGAGTCGTTTGTCGGCGACCTCGGCCACGAGCCGCCGGCACACCACCACGGTGGATGCGAGTGCGTTGCCGACGATCATCCCGGCGAGCGGGACGATGGTCCGACCCTCGAACGGGAACACCCGGAGTCCGACCATCACGCCGAGGCCGACCGCAGCGGCCGCCCCGATCGAACAGAACGCGACCAGCGCGACTCCTGGTGCTTCGGGGACGCGACGCCCCACGGTGATCGCGGCCACGACCACCATGACCACCACCCATGCGAGGGCAAGTGCGACCGGGCGGTCATGGCCGATCACGAAACCCAGAGCTGCGCCGACCGCGAGGAGCTGCACGAGCGCACGTGCGGATGCCCACAAGAGCGAGCGTTCGAGCCCGAGACCCTTCGCCCACGAGAGCCCGACCGCGACCGCGACGAACACGAACGACGTCGCGAGGCCGACCCAACCGATGTCGCTCTCGACGCCGATGACGGATGCCGTCACGTCCGGTCCTCCACGTAGTCCTGCACCTGCTCGGGCGGCAGGAGCCCGTCCCTGGTCAACACCACGTGACGGTCGCCCATGCGTCGGGCCTGCCCTCGATCGTGGGTGACCCATACGACAGGGACACCCTCCGCGGCCAGCTCCGAGATCGAGCGCTCGAGGGCCGAAGTCGACCTCGAGTCGAGCGACGATGTCGGCTCGTCGACCAGCAGCGCCTCGGGTGACGTCACGAGGGTCCGCGCCAGGCACATCCGCTGTGCCTCACCCCCTGAGAGCTCGTCGCCCACCCGGCCCAGGAACGACGACGGTAGGTCGGCCCTACCGAGCGCATCCACAAGGGCGGCATCGTCGGCATCGGGCTGCGCCACGTGCAGGTTGTCCCGGACGGTCCCGGGAAAGAGGACCGGGCGCTGGAACACCATGCCGACCCGCCGTCGCAGCACCAACGGATCGAGCTCGTCGAGGGATCGACCACGGAAGGCCACGGTTCCCCTCGTCGGGACCTCCAACCGGTTGCACAACCGGAGCAGGGTGGTCTTGCCGGCCCCGGACGGCCCCGTGAGGATCGTGATGCCCTGGTCGGCCACCTCGAGGTCCAGCTCGCCCAGCACGGTGACCGCGCCGAACTGGACGGTCACCGCCTCGAACCGGAACAGAGGTGCCACCAGGTCCAGCATCGTCGCGAACTGCGTCGCATCGGAGCGAACCTGAGGCGCACCTGAGAGCGGGTTGCCTTCAGGTCAGGAGGTCGCGGATGGAGGACGACGCAGATCGCGCAAGAGCACGAACGCGAACCCGCCGGCGACGATCACCGAGACGATCGCAGCACTCAACCACTGCCCGAGCCCGTTGGTCGTCCCCCAGCCGAAGTCCTGCAGCGACTGCGCTGCGAGCGCGAGCGCGGCGACGCCGAAGACCGTGACGCCGACCGTTGAACGCATCGCCGGTGGGAGCGCCGAGCGCACCCGCTTCGCCGTCGACCGGCGACGCACCCAGAACAGTGCACCGAGCAGCGCGATTCCGAGCACTCCAGTGGCCACTCTCGTGACCTCGATCTCGTCGGTGTGGTGTCGGGCTGCGGCGCGTGCGCAGGTCGCCTGCCCTGGCGCGAGATCGTGGTACTCCGCGCACCGGTCAGCCGTGTAGGTGACCGTCGGTTGGTCACCGGCGACGAAGGTGGCGCCGAACGCAGCGTCCATGCCGACGCTGAGCGCGCCGCTCACACCGACCGCGACGGCGCCGACGGCGACCAGGAGCCCTACCAGCAGCGCGAGCTCGCGGAGGATGGCCGGCAACGGCACTGCTGCCTGCTCGCTGCAGCGGGCTGCGACCTGGCGGGCCTCGCCGAAGCGAACGACCGCCTCGTCGGGTGTGGCCCCCGCCTCGACCGCGTCTCGCAAATGGCCCTCGGCCTCAGTGAGGACGCGCCTGATCGCGCGTGGCGATCCCCGGAGGTGCACGAAGAGGTCGTCCAGATACGCCTCGATCGGATCATCACCAGTCATGTCGCCAACACCGCTTCCACTCCCCTCACGAAGCTCCGCCACTCGCGCCGTTGCGCGGTGAGCGCAGCACGGCCGTTGTCCGTCAACGCGTACACACGTCGCTTGCGGCCATCGATCGTCGACCAGTCGCTGGCAACGAGCCCAGCGGCCTCCAGCTTGTGCAACGCGGGGTAGACGGTCC
>JAFBAD010000134.1 GCA_019247975.1 Acidimicrobiia bacterium | reverse complement strand
TGGCGACTACGTGATCGAGACCGAGAAGTACAACGTGCCATGCCCCCCGTGCAACGTCGGTGTGCGCTCGACACCGAACTACGGAGCGCTGGCGATGCAGGCGGTCGCGACGCTCGACACCGGTGAGCACGTGTTCGCAGGGCAGCGCTCGGACGGGTTCTACGTCGATCTCGGCGCGATCTTCGACCTCGGCACGCTCCGCCCGTTCCAGCACCTGCACCTGATCCCGAGCGCCGATGCTGCCGGCATCAACTCCCTCCGGGACTTCAACGTGCACACCATCGCGGTGCAGGTGCCGATGTCGGTCCTCACCAGGGACCGCAAGAACCCGACCGACCCGATGAAGCCTGCGTCGGTCATCGGGGTGTGGGCGAACGCCGCCCGACAGAAGGGCACCATCCGCATGGACAACGGCGACGTGCAGAACTCCGGCCCGTTCATGCAGGTCTCCCGGCTCGGCAACCCGTTGTTCAACGAGGTCATCGTGCCGATGTCCGAGAAGGACGAGTGGAACGCCCTCCAGCCGGACGCCGATTCCAGGTTCGCCAAGTACGTCGCCCACCCCGAGCTGGCCAAGCTCCTCCCGGTCCTGTACCCGGGCGTGTTCCCCCACCTCGCCGCGTACAAGAAGAGCCGGGCCGACCTGCTCGCCATCCTCCTGACCGGCATCCCCGGTGGGATCATCCCCGGCTTCCAGAACTTCACGGGCACCACGCAGGCCGACATGCTCCGACTGAACATGGCGATCAAGCCCACGTCGAAGCCGAACGACTTCGGCATCCTGGGCGGCGACCTCGCCGGCTTCCCGAACGGGCGTCGCATCAACGACGACATCGTCAGCATCGAGCTCCGTGCGGTGGCCGGCGCCACCATCCCGCTGGTCGACCCGAGCTACAAGCCCGACGCCGCGGCGGCCGCCCTCACCGAGGGCCTCAGCTCCAAGAGCGTGCGCCCGACCCTGCCGAACTTCCCGTACCTCGGGGAGCCCGTCGCCGGTACCTCGACCGCTGTCGCCTGACCGACTGCCATGGTCGAACACGGACACGACCACGTCCATCCGCACGAGCACGACGCTCACCCCCACCTCGCTGAACAGCGGGCGCAGCTGGGGGTGAGCGCGATGCTCGACATCGGCGACGGCATCGGGGCGCTCGTGCTGCTGTTGCCGCCGCAGCCCGACGGGACCGAGATCGACATCTGTCCGACCGGTCGGCCAGAGGCCCGGTTCCACACCGGGGTGCACCCTCGCCAGGTCGGCGGGAGGACCTTCGACACGGCGCTGTACCCGTCGGTCCCCGAAGGTGACTACCAGGTGCTCGATCCCGAGCTGCAGCCCGTCGCCGACGTCACGGTCAGCAGCGGCTCGGTCGCCCAGCTGGACCTCCGAACCACCTGATCGGGACGGGAGCCCCCCGCCAGTAGGCTGACTCGGCTGTTCGCGGCCGAGCCTGGCCGACGACGAGAGGCACCAACCCTGCACCCGTTCACCCCTGACGTCGCGCTCCAGATCCCGGGACCGGACTGGCTGCAGGCCGTCCGCCGGGAGGCCGCCGAGCGGTTCGAGGCGAACGGGCTGCCCTCGAGCGAGCAGGAGGTGTGGCGCTACAGCCGCATCGACGAGCTCGACCTCGACCGCTACCGACCGGCCCCGGCGGTGCACGAGGGTCGGGCCCTCGCCGACCTCGGCGTGGGAGCGCCCGATCTGCAGCTCGTCAACGGGTACGCGACCGCGTCGAGCCCTACCGTGTCCGCGCTCGGAGCGGCTTCGGACATCGAGCCGTCCGACGACGCCTTCGTCGACCTGAACCTCGCGTTCGCGCCGGAGCCGCAGGCGATCGAGATCGCGCCGGGCGCCACCCTCACCGAACCGATCGTCATCCGCCACACGATCGAGGGCCAGGACGTCGTCGCCTTCCCGCAGGTCGTGGTGCACGCCGGGCGGGGCAGCCAGGCGGTCGTGATCGAGGTGTTCGAGTCCGACGAGGCGACGACCGCGTGCAGCGTGCCCCTCACCCGCTTGCGGGTGGAACAGGGCGCGCACCTGACGTTCCTCACGGTGCAGCAGCTGGGCCAGATGACGTGGCAGCTCGCCAACCAGATCTCGTCGGTCGCGCAAGATGCGTCGCTGGTGAGCGCTGCGCTCGTGCTCGGCGGCGACTACGCGCGGCTGCGCACCGACTGCCGGCTCGAGGGACGAGGTGCGGCTGGCGACCTCGTTGCCGCGTACTTCGCCGAGGAGCAGCAGCACCTCGACTTCCGCACCTTCCAGGACCACCGCGCGCCGGACACGACGTCGAACCTGCTCTTCAAGGGCGCGGTCGGCGGGCACTCGCGGTCCGTGTACACGGGCCTGATCCGCGTGCGGAAGGACGCGCGCGGCACGAACGCGTTCCAGACCAACCGCAACCTCAAGCTGTCCGAGCACGCGTGGGCCGAGTCGGTGCCGAACCTCGAGATCGAGAACAACGACGTGCGCTGCAGCCACGCGTCGACGGTCGGGCCGATCGACGACGAGTCCCGCTTCTACCTCGAGAGCCGCGGCGTGCCGCCGGCCGTCGCCGAGCGGCTCATCGTGGCCGGCTTCTTCGACGAGGTCCTGGCTCGGGTACCGGTTCCTGCGCTGCGCGAGCACGTGCGAGCCGGGATCGCGGTCAAGCTCGACCACGCGGCGGCGGAAGGAGCCCTCGGTGGACGTGGCTGAGCACCGGATCGGCTCCGTCGCCGACGTGCCCGACGGCGGCGCACGGCAGTTCGTGGTCGACGGCCACAAGGTCGCGGTCGTGCGGATCGATGACGACTTCTACGCGATCGGCGACACCTGCACGCACCAGAACATCTCGCTCAGCGAGGGTGAGGTGCACACCGACACGCGTGAGATCGAGTGCTGGAAGCACGGCTCGACCTTCTCGCTCGTGACCGGTGCGCCCGACTCGCTCCCCGCCACGCAGCCGGTGCCGGTGTTCACCGTCCGCCGTGACGGCGACGACCTGTACGTGGGGGTTCCCGAGTGACCACCGAGCTCGTCATCGAGGGCCTGCGGGCCGGTGTGCGAGGCAAGGAGATCCTGCGCGGCATCGATCTGACGGTGCGCAGCGGCGAGGTGCACGCGGTCATGGGTCCGAACGGGTCGGGCAAGTCGACCCTCTCCCATGTCGTGATGGGCCGGCCGGGGTACGAGGTGCTCGGCGGTTCGGTGCGCCTCGACGGCGAAGACGTCCTCGCCATGGAACCGTGGCAGCGGGCGCAGGCCGGCCTGTTCCTCGCCATGCAGTACCCGACGGAGGTGCCGGGCGTGTCGCTCACCGATGCCCTGGAGGCGTCGTTCGCGGCCGCCGGCCGATCGCCGGCCGAGGTCCCCGACCTCCTGCGCACCGAGGCGGCCCGCATCGGCTTCGACGACCGCTTCCACACGCGGCCGCTGAACGTCGATCTGTCAGGTGGTGAGAAGAAGCGCAACGAGACGCTGCAGCTCGGCGTGCTCCGGCCGCGCATCGCGGTCCTCGACGAGCTCGACTCGGGTCTCGACGTCGACGCGCTGCGGGCGTGCGCGCGACGGGTCGAGCAGGCGACCGAGGAGACCGGGCTCGGCGTGCTCGCGATCACGCACTACAGCCGGCTGCTCCACGAGCTGCGGGCCGATGTGATCCACATCCTCGTGAAGGGTGAGATCCGCCAGACCGGTGGGCCCGAGCTGGCCGAGCAGCTCGAGGAGAGCGGGTACGCGGCCTGGACGCGCGCCGACGACGCCGAAGCCGAGCCGAAGGATCCGTTCGCCGATCCCTTCGGTCCGGGTCCCTTCGCCGAGTAGCCCTCATCGAGTCCTCACATCTGGTCAGTAGACCGGCCGGCATGCACCGTCGAGTCATCGCCGCCCTGCTCACCGTCGGACTCGCGGCCGGGCTCACCGGTTGCCTCCCCGCACCGGGCAGCACGAAGCAGGTCGTGCGGATCGACAGCCGCGACGTGAACGGCTGGCACTTCGACTACTTCGAGAACCGCGCCTACCCGTGTTCGATCCGCGGCTACCAGACCTTCGCGATCGGCACGAAGATCGGGTCATCGGCCAGGGCGGCGCGTCCGCTGTGGGTGCGCATGCGGGGTGGTGGCGTCGGCTGGTTCTCCGACGACGGGAAGCCGCAGCCGACCGCCGGGCAGAAGTCCGAGGTCGACCTGACGACGCTGCTGACCTTCGACGACGGCGGGCTTACCGCCAAGGTGAAGGCGGCGCCCGAGGGGTTCCGGCTCCTGCTGGTGTCGATGTGCAGCCACGACATCTACGGCGGCACCAACCAGATCGACCCGCACAACCCGTACACCACACCGGACGGCGGACCCCGCCGCACCAACGGCCTCATCGCGACGAAGGCGGCGATCCAATACGCGCGAGCCGCGTACCCGACGACGAAGTTCTTCCTCCACGGGACGAGCGCGGGCGGTGCCGGCACGTTCAACGTCGCCTACGGGCTGCAGCAGCAGGGCCTGCCACCGGCCGGCATCGTCTCGGACTCCGGTGTGGTGGACGTGGCGTGGCAGCAGGCGGTCGCGGACCAGGGCACCTGCCCGGCCGATCGCGAGCCGAAGGACGTCGCGGCGATCGTGGCCCGCATCGATCCCGAGCTGGCCGACCCGAACAACCAGCCCGACCTCCTCGTGTCGCGCGGCGACCTGACCGTGCCGATCATGCACGTGTGGAACCACGGTGATCACAACGTGTGCGGCTCGACGCCGATGGCCTGCCCGCTGCGCAACGGTACGACGATCAC
>JAFBAD010000321.1 GCA_019247975.1 Acidimicrobiia bacterium | reverse complement strand
GCGATCTGGCGGACCTGCATCATGTTCCCGCGGGCGCCGGAGCCCACCATCATGTCGATGGGGTTGAACTGCTGGGCCTTGAGCTCCTTCTCCATGTCCTCACGGACGAGGTCGGTGGCCGAGGTCCAGATCTCGACCTCCTTCTGGCGGCGCTCGCCGTCGGTGATGATGCCCTTGCGGAACTGGTCCTCGACCTTGTCCGCCCGGACCTCGTGGTCGGCGAGGATGCCGGCCTTGGTCGCCGGCGTCTTCACGTCGTCGATCGAGATCGTGAGGCCCGACTTGGCGGCGAACCGGAAGCAGAGGTTCTTGATCTGGTCGAGGCTCGTGGCCACCGTGCCCTTGGCCGACTCGTTGGCCAGCTGGTCGACGATGCGACCCATGACCCGCTTGTCGACCCGCTCGTTGACGTACTCGACCTCGTCGGGCAGCGCGCCGTTGAAGAACAGCCGGCCGGCCGTCGTCTCGAGATCGGGCTCGCGCTCGATGATGTCGGCGCTGTCGCCGTTGAGCGAGCCGCGCAGGGTGATCGTGGCGTGCAGCGAGATGTCGCCGGCCTCGTAGGCCCGCTCGACCTCGTGGAGGTGACGGAAGATCCGCCCCTCGCCCTTCGCCCCGTCGACCTGCTCGGTCAGGTAGAACGCGCCGATCACCATGTCCTGGGTCGGCGTGACGAGCGGACGCCCGTGGGCGGGCGACAGCACGTTGTTGGCCGACAGCATCAGCACCCGGCTCTCGGCCTGGGCCTCCGCGGACAGCGGCAGGTGCACGGCCATCTGGTCGCCGTCGAAGTCGGCGTTGAAGGCGGTGCACACCAGCGGGTGGATCTGGATGGCCTTGCCCTCGACCAGCACCGGCTCGAAGGCCTGGATGCCGAGGCGGTGCAGCGTGGGCGCCCGGTTCAGCAGGACCGGGTGCTCCTTGATCGCCTCCTCGAGCACGTCCCAGACCTGCGGGCGGCGCCGCTCGACCATGCGCTTGGCCGACTTGATGTTCTGTGCGAGCTCGGCGTCCACCAGCTTCTTCATGACGAACGGCTTGAACAGCTCGAGCGCCATGAGCTTGGGCAGGCCGCACTGGTGCAGCTTGAGCGTGGGCCCGACCACGATGACCGAACGGCCGGAGTAGTCGACCCGCTTGCCGAGCAGGTTCTGGCGGAACCGGCCCTGCTTGCCCTTCAGCATGTCGGACAGCGACTTCAGCGGCCGGTTGCCCGGACCGGTGACCGCGCGACCGCGGCGTCCGTTGTCGAACAGCGCGTCGACGGCCTCCTGAAGCATGCGCTTCTCGTTGTTGACGATGATCTCCGGCGCGCCGAGGTCGAGGAGCCGCTTCAGGCGGTTGTTCCGGTTGATCACGCGGCGGTAGAGATCGTTCAGGTCCGACGTCGCGAAGCGGCCGCCGTCGAGCTGCACCATCGGGCGAAGCTCCGGCGGAATCACCGGGATCGCCTCCAGGATCATCCACTCGGGGCGGTTCTCCGACTTGATGAACGCGTTCACGACCTTCAGGCGCTTGATCGCGCGCTGCTGCTTCTGCCCCTTCGACGTCTTGATCGTGTCGCGGAGCGTCGCAGCCTCGAGGTCGAGATCGAGGTCGCGGAGCAGGTCGCGGATCGACTCCGCTCCCATGCCGCCGCGGAAGTACACGCCGAAGCCGTACGGGGAGCCGAAGCGATCCTTCAGCTCGCGGAACAGCTGCTCGTCGTTGACGACCATCTTCGGCTCGAGGTCGCGGAAGAGCTGCCACGTCTGCTCGAGGCGGCGCACCGAGTCGACGGCCGCCTCACGCGTGTCCTCGCGGCGGGACTCGATGTCGAGGTACATCTCGCGCACCTTCAGCGCCCACTGGATGATCGCGTCGAGGTCTTCCTTCTGGATACGGCCGTCCGTCCGCAGGCAGAGGTCGTTCGTCAGCTCGCGGATGTCCTGCCCGTCCTCCCACGTGTCGACGACGTCGCGGAGCAGCCCGTTGCCGAGGTCGCGCGCCTTGTCGAGGTTCTTGAAGTCGACACCGCCGACGAGCGGCTGGTCGTCCTCGGAGAGGTCCTCGCCCATCAGCAGCGCGTCGACGACG
>JAFBAD010000320.1 GCA_019247975.1 Acidimicrobiia bacterium | reverse complement strand
ATGATCTCGCCGCTCCCGGGCGCGACCACGACCAAGCCGGGCTCGGCCACGTTCCCGCTGCCGGGCATCAGCGCCGAGGTGGTCGACGGCAAGGGCGGACGGGTGGACCGGGGTGGCGGCTACCTTACGCTCACCCGGCCGTGGCCGTCGATGCTGCGCGGCATCTACGGCGATCCCGAGCGCTACAAGGAGACGTACTGGTCCAAGTACCCCGACCGGTACTTCGCCGGCGACGGCGCGAAGGTCGATGCCGACGGCTACCTCTGGGTGATCGGGCGGGTCGACGACGTGATGAACGTGTCGGGCCATCGCATCTCGACGACCGAGGTCGAGTCCGCGCTGGTCGACAACCCGAAGGTGGCCGAGGCGGCCGTCGTCGGGGCCAAGGACGACACCACGGGGCAGGCGATCATCGCCTTCGTCACGGTGAAGGGCGACACCGAGATGTCCGACGAGCTCGGCGAGGAGCTGCGCAAGCACGTCGCCCAGAAGATCGGTCCCATCTCGCGACCGAAGACGGTGATCTTCACCGACGACCTGCCGAAGACCCGCTCGGGCAAGATCATGCGCCGCCTGCTGCGCGACGTGGCCGAGGGCCGCGACCTCGGCGACACGACGACCCTCGCCGACCCCGGCGTGGTCGAGGAGATCCGCAAGCGCGCCGCCACCGCTCCTCAGGAAGACTGACCCGACCCCGAACCGAAATTGGCCGGGTTGGAAGCGGTATGCGCTCCTACCCGGGCCAATTTCGCCGTTGAGAACCGGAGGAGACGATGTCCGACGACATCACGCCGTTCACGATCGACGTGCCGCAGGTCGATCTCGACGACCTCGTCGACCGGTTGCGCCGCACTCGCTGGCCCGAGGCCGAGACCGTCGACGACTGGTCGCAGGGGATCCCGCTCTCGTACACGAAGGAGCTGTGCGGGTACTGGGCCGACACCTACGACTGGCGGGCGCGCGAAGCGGCGCTGAACCGGTTCCCGCAGTTCCGCACCGAGGTCGACGGCCTCGGCGTCCACTTCCTGCACGTGCGGTCGCCGCACGAGGATGCGCTGCCGCTGGTCCTGAGCCATGGGTGGCCGGGTTCGGTCGTCGAGTTCCACAAGGTGATCGAGCCGCTCACCGACCCGACCGCGCACGGCGGCGACGCGGCCGACGCGTTCCACGTCGTCGCGCCGTCGCTCCCCGGCTACGGCTTCAGCGACAAGCCGACCGAGCCGGGTTGGAACGTCCAGCGCATCGCCGACGCGTGGGCCGCGCTGATGGCCCGGCTCGGCTACGGCCGCTACGGCGCCCAGGGCGGCGACTGGGGGGCGATGGTCACCGCGGCGATCGGCCACCGCGACGCCGAGCACCTCGCGGGCATCCACCTGAACATGCCGGTCGTCATCCCGACGACGACCGAGGATCTGAGCCCGCAGGAGCAGGGTGCCCTCGACGCGATGAACCACTACCAGACGTGGGAGGCGGGGTACTCGACCCAGCAGTCGACCCGCCCGCAGACCATCGGCTACGGCCTCGTCGACTCACCGGCCGGCCAGGCCGCGTGGATCGTCGAGAAGTTCTGGGCCTGGACCGACTGCGACGGCCATCCCGAGAACGTCCTCACCCGTGACGAGCTGCTCGACAACGTGATGCTCTACTGGCTGCCGGCCACCGGTGCGTCGTCGGCCCGGCTCTACTGGGAGAGCTTCCGCAACATCGACTTCACCGAGGTCGAGGTGCCGGTCGGGTGCTCGATCTTCCCCAAGGAGATCTTCCGCACGTCACGCCGGTGGGCCGAGGGCCGGTTCAAGGACCTGCGGTTCTGGAGCGAGCCGGAGAAGGGTGGCCACTTCGCCGCGTTCGAGCAGCCCGAGCGGTTCGTGCAGGACGTGCGGGAGTCGTTCCGCTCGATGCGCTAGGTCGACCAGACCGGGAGGGTGCCGGTCGCGGGGTCGTACGCGTGCAGCCAGTTCGACAGCAGGATCGGGTCCGTGAACTGCGACGGGTGGTGGTGCTTGCGGGCCGACACCGCGAGGTCCGGCAGGATCGTGAACGCCAGGCTCACGCCTGACACCACGAGTCGCGCGTGGCTCATCGGGCGGAGGAGCCGGCCGGCGTCGCGCAGCATGACCATCGTGCCGAGCCACGTGAAGATCGCGAGCAGGACGAGCGAGGTGATCGCACCCGCCGCGTAGCGCCGGCGCGATCCGTCCAGCGCGCGCCAGACGTCGAACGCTGCGGACTTGTGCTCGACCTCCTCGGCCAGGTGCCACATGAACAGCGACGACGGCACGGGCTCGGCGCCGTCGAACATCTGGCCGGCGTGGCGCTCGGTCCAGCGGGCGAGCGAGTAGGCGATCGTCTCCGAGGCGGCCGCGAACGCGAGGTTGGAGCGAAGGCTGCGGCGCCGCTCGACCCGGCCGTAGGCGCGGGCCATCCACCGGTCGAGTCGCTGCAGCCCGGGGGAGCGCGCCACCAGGATGTCGTTGAACTTCCGGTGCTGCGCGTGGTGCTGGGCCTCCTGGCGGAGGTAGGCGTCGGCCTCGGCCCGCAGCGGCGGCTCGAGCTCGGGCAGCGCTGCCCGGGTGACCCGCACGAAGTACGGCTCGGCGTGGGGCATGAGCAGCGACACGCTGTTGGCCGCGAAGGAGTACTCGGGGTGCCGTGGGTTCCACGCCGTCTGCAGGTCGGCGGGGTAGTCGAAGCGGACCCGACGGGTCGGGAGGGCCGCAGCCTCGGGCTCGATCGACACACCCACACCCTGTCAGGTCGGCCCGATCCGGCCAGGTCATGAGCCGGAGCTAGCGGTCGAACGCGAAGAACATCATCTGGGTCGCGTACGCGACGAGCGACCGGTCGGTCGGGTCCCAGATGGCCATCTCCACCGACGCGTACCCCTCGCCGGCCCAGCGAGCCCGGTTGTGGCAGAGGAGCCAGCCTGGCGACGCCGGTTCGAAGAGGTGGACGGTGAGATCCGCGCTCGGGCCGAACCACTGCCGGCCCGGCGCGGGGCCGAGCTTCTCGGCCACGGCCCCCGGCATCATGTCCGCGAGGACCAGGTAGGCGATCGGGTCGAGCCGGCCGTCGGGCAGGAGCGGCGGATCGTCGAGGCGCTGCCACGCGGCCCGCTCGGAGGTGACCGGGTCGTAGTCCTCCCAGGGCGCGTGGCCGAGCGCAGGCTTGCCGTCGACGACGTTCGCCCAGAACGGCAGCAGTTCTCGCCGGTACTCGTCGGGCACCTCGGGCGGTGGGCCGTCGCGGAACGACGGCATGTCGTCGTGGTGCGGGACGTCGGGCATCTGGAGGTCGGTGAAGCTGAACCCGTCGCGCTCGGTGCCGAACACCGCGATCGCGGTCAGCCCCGCCTTGGCGCCGGGGTTGCGCACGGTCGCGGTCACCTGCGACATCGTGCGTCCCCGTCGCAGCATGCTCACGTCGATCTCCACCGGGCCCAGCGCCATCTGCCCGGCGAACACCGCGGTGAACGTGCGGAGCGACTGCTCGGGGTGATCGAGCTCGAGCGCCATCGCGCGCGCGGCGAGCACCGCGACGACACCGCCCTGGGGGATCGCCACCAGGTTCCAGCGATCGGCGATCGCCCCCTCGTAGCGACCCGGCCGCGCCGGGTCCGCAACGACCGCCGTGTCAGCCCACCCCGATCCGTGCACGGGGTCAGTCGTAGTAGCCCGAGTGGATGTAGACGCAGGGAATTCCCTCGCCGCGGAACATGTCCACGTTGCGGCGGTCGTCCTCGAAGGCCAGCCGCAGCTCGAACCCGTAGTGACGGAGCTCGGCGACGGTGCGCCGCTTGAACTCACGGGAGGCCCCGTAGTCGCCGTACTCCCGCATGATGAGGACGTCCCAGCGCAGCTTCATCCGGTCGAGCCAGTCGAGCGTGTGGCCCTGCACGCGGATGGGGCGCGCGGTCAGGAGCACGATGGCGAGGCCGTCGTCGAGCGAGTGCAGCAGCTCGCCGACCTCGTCGATCAGCGGGTCCTCGCCGCACGCCTCGAAGAACCGGTCCCAGTCGCGATACGGACGCTCCAGCAGGTGCTGGCGGCCCGAGGCGTCGGCCAGCACGCCGTCCATGTCGAAGACGACGGCCGGCCCGGCCGGGACCGGCTGGTCCTGCCAGTACCAGTTGGGGTGGCCTGCCGCCGCGGTCCGCACGTCGTCAGTATGGCGACGCAACCGCTTGAACTGGGCTTTCGGGCCCTGTCGATACCCTCATCACTCGAGCGGCGCCTTCCGGGCGCCCGAACCCAAGGACGCAACCATGCTCCGCAACACCCTCAAGACCGCGGTCCTCCTCGCCGGTCTGGGCGGGATCCTCATCGTCGGCGGTGGCCTGCTGTTCGGCCAGGCCGGCATCCTCATCGGCGCGGCCATCGGCTTCGCCGTGGTCGGCGTCTCGTACTGGAAGAGCGACGTCATCGCCATCAAGGCGGCCAAGGCCGTCCCGGTCACCGAGCAGCAGATGCCCGAGTACTACGCCGTCGTCCGCGAGCTGACCGAGAAGGCCGGCATGCCGATGCCGAAGCTGTTCGTCAGCCCGGAGATGCAGCCCAACGCGTTCGCCACCGGACGCAGCCCCGAGCACGCGGCCGTCGCGGTCACCCAGGGGATCCTCCAGGTCCTCAGCTGGGACGAGCTGCGGGGCGTGCTCGCCCACGAGATCAGCCACGTCGGCAACCGCGACATCCTCATCACGTCGGTCGCCGCGTCGGTGGCAATGGGCATCACGATGATCGCCACGTTCGCCCGCTTCGGCGCCATCTTCGGCGGCGCCGGCGGCGGAGGCCGCAACCGCAACGACAACATCGTCGGCGTCCTCGCCCTGTCGATCCTCGCCCCGATGGCCGCCGGGCTGCTGCAGATGGCCCTCTCCCGCAGCCGCGAGTACGAGGCCGACCGCAGCGGTGCCCACCTCATCGGCGACGGCGAGCCCCTCGCCCGGGCGCTGGTCAAGATCGAGCAGTACGCCAAGCAGGTCCCGATGGACGTGAACCCGGCCCAGGCGCAGGCCTACATCATCAACCCGCTCACCGGCCGCAAGGCGCAGTTCTCGAACCTGTTCCGCACCCACCCGCCGACCGAGGACCGCATCGCCCGCCTCCGCTCCGGCGAGTGGCGGTAGTCAGTCCCGGAAGTTGTTGAACTGCAGCGGGATGCCGAAGTCGCCGGCCTTGAGGTCGGCGATGACGGCCTGCAGGTCGTCGCGCTTCTTGCCGATGACCCGCAGCTGATCACCCTGGGTCTGGGACTGGACGCCCTTCAGTCCCAGGCCCTTGATGTGCTTGTTCAGCTCCCGAGCCTTGTCCGAGGAGATGCCGGCGGTGAGAGCGACGCTCTGGCGGGCGGTCGCGCCGCTGGCCTCCTCGACCTTGCCGTACTCGACCGCCTTCAGCGACACGCCCCGCTTCACGAGCTTCTCCTCGAGGACGGTCCGCAGCGCGGCGAGCCGGTCCTCGCTGGAGCTGTGGAGCTGGATGGCGTGCTCCTCGAGCTCGATCGACGAGCCGGTGTTCTTGAAGTCGTAGCGGTTGGCGACCTCGCGGCCGGCCTGATCCACCGCGTTGCGGACCTCCTGCATGTCGACCTCGGAGACCACGTCGAAGGAAGGCATGCGACTCAAGCTATCCTCGACCCTCCCGAGGGTCGGTGCCCGAGTGGCCAAAGGGAACGGGCTGTAAACCCGTCGGCTCAGCCTACGGTGGTTCGAATCCACCCCGGCCCACGGACCACGGTGTGTCGGGGCGCTCCACGCGTTCCCCGTCCACCGTCAGGTCGACTCGTTCGTTGAAGAAGCAGACCAGCCCGGCGATGCGAGGGTTCGCGACGATCGGGTCCGGGTAGCTCCAGGCGATGTCCTCATGGAGGGTGTCGCCGACGCGCAGCGACCAGTACGTCGCCGTTCCCTTGTAGGGGCAGCTCGTCGTGAGACCCGACGGCTCGAGCAGGTCGGTGCGCACGTCTTCGAACGGCAGGTACCAGCGGGTCGGCAGCATCGTCTCGAACAAGGCGAGGGGCCGTTCGCTCTCGGCCACCGTCGTGTCGCCGACCTCGACGCGGATGTGGCGGTCGCTCGGGATCGCATCGACCCGCTTGCGGGTGTCGCGGGCGTGGACGTGGACCTCGGTCGCCTCCTCGAACCAGGCGAGGCCGGCCTCCCACGCGAACGTCCACCACCCGTCGAGCGCGGCGAGCGGCTCGGGCGGTTCGTCGAAGCGGAACGCGACGCCTGCGAGCTCGGTGTCCGCGACCACGTCGTGGGCGGTCGTGTGGGGCAGCCCGGCCGGATCCGCCGACGGCCGGAGGTGCTCGACCGCGACGTCGTCGGCCGGGATCGCGTAGGTCGGCAGCACACCGGGACCGAACCACACGAGCAGTTGCGCCCGGTGCGAGTCCGCGAGCACGAGGTCGCCGCGGCGCACCCGGATGTGGCGATCGGTGGGTTCGACGTGGATCGGTGGCGCTTGCACGGTGGAGCTCCGATCAGATCAGGAGGCGCTGCATCACGACGACGTCGAGCCAGTGCCCGAACTTGCGGCCGACCTCGCGCTCGGTCCCGACGACGTCGAAGCCGCAGGCGCCGTGCAGCGCGATCGAGGCCTCGTGGCCGCCGACGATGCGGGCGACGATCGAGTGGAAGCCGTGCGCGGTCGCCACGGTGACGAGCTCGGTGAGCAGCAGCTTGCCGACGCCCCGACCCTGCTGGGCCGGATCGACGTAGACCGAGTCCTCGACGGTGGTCGAGTAGGCGGGGCGGTTGCGGTACGGCGAGAGCGAGGCGAACCCGCAGACCTCGCCGGCGCCGTCGTCCGCGACGACGACCGCGTGCGCGCCGCTCCGGGCCTCGAGCCAGTGGACCTGGTCCTCGAGGGTCCGGGGCACCAGGTCGAAGGTCACCATCGACCCGAGCACCTCACGGTTGTAGATGGTCCGGATCGCCTCCGCATCCGCGACCTCCGCGAGCCGCACGGTCACCGGCGGGGCGTCTGGCACCCCGCCGATGGTAGGGCCGTCACTCGAAGGCACTACCGGTCGGGATCCGACCGGTATGACCTTCGGTCTTCAGGCGACGCTGGACGCGGGAGCGTCGGGGGAGCCGGGGCGGCTCGGCTCGAGCACCGTGAGCTCGCCGGCCAGGGCCTCGAGGCGGGCCCAGGACTCGACGTCCTCGTCCTCGGTGAGGAGGATCGCCTGCGGCGTGCCGGCGGTGCGGCGCAGCAGCTCGAGCAGGGCCGGCTTCATGTGCGACGGCAGCCCGACGAACGGGTCGTCGAGGACGACCGGGAAGCTCTCGTGGTGCACCCCGAGGGTGCGGGCCGAGACGAGCCGGGCGATGAGGGCCTGGGCCAGCGCCGTGGCCTGGTCGGTGTCGACCTCCACCGTCTCGGCCGAGAGGGTGCCGAGGCTGTGGATGTCCTCGCGGAGCTTGGCCGCAGCGGAGATGGCCTCGTGGTGCTCGAGGGCCCAGTCCACGCTGACGTCACCGGCGATCTCGGCCCAGCGGGCCGCCGCCACGCGATGGTCCTCGGCCGCAGCGAGCAGGCGCCGGCGGTTCTCCTGGCTCGACACCAGGCCGTTGACCCGCTGGAGCTGGAAGCCGAGGTAGGACTGCGCGCCGGCCTCGCCGAGCGCCGCCTGCTCGGCGTCGAAGGCCCGGCTCACCCGGGCCCGGTAGGCGATCGCCGCGATGACCACGAGCAGGCCGATCGCCATGATCGGGATGGCCAGGCTGGGGACGAGGATGGCGAGGGGCACGCTGGCCACGCCGCACACCCCGGCGACGATCAGCGCCTTGCGGCGCAGCCGGTCCTGGCGCTCGATCGTCGCCTCCAACATGTGGTGGCTGTGCTCGATGCGGTCGATGACCTCGGCGTCCTCGGGGGCCGAGCCGGTCGCCTCGGCGATCGTCTGGAGCTGCTCGTCGGTGACCCGCACCCGGGCGGCCGCCGACCACAGCGCGGTCTGGTCGAGCCCGGCGAGCATCTGCACCAGGCGGTCGGCGCCGGCGACGCTCGACAGGTCGGTGCCGCCGGTGCGCAGGGTCCGGCGGACGCTGCGGGGATCGACCTGCGCGTGGGCGAACAGGTCGACCTCGCCGTCGGGGTCGAGGAACTCACGGGTGACGTCGGCGGCCTCGTCGATGTCGACGACGCGGTGGCGGCCGGTGGCCGGCCGGAACACGGCGAGCCGGCGCCCGTCGTCGGTCACGAGCTCGAGGTGGACGCCCGACCGGCTCCGCCCGAGCGCCCCGATGAGCTCGCCGCAGAGGCTCTCGCGCTCCAGCTCGCCGACCCCTGCGATCACCGTCAGGCTGGGGTGGAACGCCAACGAGAAGGTGGTCGATCCGGCTTCGATCACGAGGCGTTCGTACCGCACCCGAGTCCTTCGGCACCCTCCGGGACGAGTTGAGAACGTGACCACGTTCTGTAACGAAGCCCGCCGAAGCGGCGAGCGAAGCGGGCTTCGCTTCGGCGGAACAAAGGGTTCAGCCTGCTCAAGGTGGACCACGGACAGTGACGGCGAGCGTCACGCGAGGCCGCCGCAGACGGCGGTAGTAGAGTGACCCGCCGCTCGGCGCAGCCGAGCAGGCCTCCTTAGCTCAGTCGGCAGAGCGTTTCCATGGTAAGGAAAAGGTCGTGGGTTCGATTCCCACAGGAGGCTCGCCCGCAGTCCCCCGATCGCGGCGGCGTAGCTCAGTTGGTGAGAGCGTTCGACTCATAATCGAGAGGTCGTCGGTTCGAGTCCGACCGCCGCTACCAGTTCCACCCTCCTGTTCCGAAACGAGACACCGTCATGGCCAAGCAGAAGTTCGAGCGGAACAAGCCGCATCTCAACATCGGGACGATGGGTCACATCGACCACGGCAAGACGACGCTCACCGCCGCCATCACCAAGGTGCTGCACGAGGCCGATCCGAACTCGGCGTTCACGCCGTT
>JAFBAD010000126.1 GCA_019247975.1 Acidimicrobiia bacterium | reverse complement strand
GGGTTCCTCGTGATGCGCCGAAGGTACTCGCCGCGCCAATCTGATGTGCATGGGTGACAGCCGATCCTTCGACGCCGATGCCGCGACGCGGTTCCAGATGCACGGGCAGGACATCCCGTGGCTGCTGAGCCTCTGGGCCGGTGCCCGCCCGAGCCACCCCGCACTCGTCTGGGCCCCTCGCGAAGGCGAAGGTCGGAGCTGGACCTACGCCGAGCTCTGGACCGACGTCCGGCGGGTCGCGGCCGGCTTGACCGCGCGAGGCATCGGCGAGGGTGACCGGCTCCTCGTCCACTCCGAGAACTCGCCCGAGATGGTCCTCACCTGGTTGGCCTGCGCCACGATCGGCGCGATCGCGGTCACGACCAACACCAAGTCGGTCGGCCCCGAGATCACCTACTTCGCCGAGCACACCGGCGCGGTCGCGGCGGTCACGCAGCCGCAGTTCGCGGCGGCGGTCGCCGATGCTGCGCCCGATCTGCAGTGGATCGTGGTGACCGACGACAACAGCGGTGAGGCGCCCACGTCGGAGCAGGCGGCGCACGGCTTCGACCGCTTCGACACCCTGGTCGGGCCGGCCGAGGACTGGCGCGGACGCGAGGCCGACCCGATGCTGCCCTTCGGGATCATGTTCACGTCCGGGACCACGAGCCGGCCCAAGGCGGTCGTGCACACGCACGCGAACGCGGTGTGGGCCAGCCGCACCGGCGCCCGCAACATCGACCTCGGCCCCGACGACACCTACCTCATCTACCTGCCGTTCTTCCACGTGAACGCGCAGAGCTGGTCGCTGTTCTCCGTGCTCGGCGTCGGCGCGACCGCGGTGCTCATGCCCAAGTGGTCCCAGAGCGGGTTCTGGCCGACCGTCGTGGAGCACGGCGTCACCCACATCTCGCTGATGCCGTTCACGATCGGTTGCCTGATGGCGCCCGACCGGCCGACCGACCACCAGCTGCGGGTCGGCGTGTTCGGCTTCGTGAGCGATCCGTTCGACGAGATGTTCGGCGTCGCCGTCTACGGCGCGTACGGGATGACCGAGACCGTCACCCATTGCATCACCGGGAAGCCGTCCGAGCGGCTGCCCGACCGGTCCATGGGCCACGTCACCCCCGGTTACGAGATCGCGGTGGTCGACAAGGACACGGGCCGGCTGTGCACCGACGGCGAGACCGGCGAGCTCTGGGTGCGGGGCACGCGCGGCATCCAGATCTTCCTCGAGTACTACCGGAACCCGGAGGCCAACGAGCGGGCGTTCGAGGACGGGTGGTTCAAGACCGGTGACATGGTGCGCGTCGGGCCCGGTGGCAACGTCTTCTACGTCGAGCGGGACAAGGACCTCTTGAAGGTGGGGGGTGAGAACGTCTCGGCGAAGGAGGTCGAGGACCTGATCGTCGCCCACCCGGCCGTGGCGCAGGCGGCCGTCGTCGGCAAGCAGCACGACTTCCTCGGCGAGGTCCCGGTGGTGTTCGTGATCAGGGCCCCCGGCGACCACGACGAAGGTGTCGTCACCGCGGAGATCACCAAGAGCTGCGAGGAGAACCTCGCCGCGTTCAAGGTCCCCCGCGCCGTGTACTACGTCGAGTCGTTCCCGACCGGCACGTTGGACAAGCTCCTCAAGAACAAGCTCCGGGAGATGGCCGACGAGCAAGCGCCGATTTCCTGACCGCGGCGGTGGGTACGGTTGCGCCGCTTGGTCGCTGAGGGGAAGCAGAACATGACGAGAGCGTGGCGCGCGCTCGCGGTGGCGTGCGTGCTGCTGTCGGGCATCGTCGGCGTCCACCCGTTCGGGCACGCGAGCCCTGCGTCGGCCGCGCCGCAGTACTACGACCCGGCCGGGGTCGAAGGCTCGATCTACCGGCTGTACCGCGCGTACTTCCTCCGCGAGCCGGACGATGCCGGCTTCGCGTACTGGTACCTCGACGTCGCCAAGGGCGCCTCGCTGGACAAGGTCTCCGACGTCTTCGCCGGCTCATCGGAGTTCCGGACCCGCTACGGCAGCATCGACGACGCCCACTTCGTCGCGCTCGTCTACCAGAACGTCCTCGGACGTGCGGCCGACGCCGGCGGCCGCTCCTACTGGGTCGCCCGGATGGCCGGCGGCCTGAGCCGCGGTCGCGTGATGCGCTTCTTCTCCGAGTCGAGCGAGTACCGGCGGGGCACCGAGACCGGTGTCCCGGCCGGCTGGCGGGCCGGGACCAACGCCGGGAAGCTGCTCGCCGCGCTCCACGTCGCCGCCGAACCGGCCCGGGTCGGCTACAGCATCGGCCTCTTCCCGCACTGGGACGACGAGGACCACGACGGGTGCGACACCCGGTGCGAGGTGATGGCCACCGAGAAGCGGAGCGACGGCACCTGGTTCTCGTGGTGGGACGCCAAGCTGGTCTCGGTCTCGGGGTACCTGGCCGTCGACCAGGTCGTCGATCCGGCCGAGGCGTGGGATTCGGGCGCCTCCCACTGGAGCGCAGCCAAGCGACAGGCGTTCGCGAACTGGCAGGACAACCTGGTCGTGGTGGGGCGCAAGATCGACGCCAGCAAGGGTGATCAGGACGCAGGCCGGTGGAGCCCGCCCCGGACGAGATCGAGCTGCCTGTTCGCGGAGATCACGATCACCACCAAGGCGCACTGGGGCCTCTCGGTCGACGCCACCGAGAAGGCCCGGCTGTCGCAGCTGCTCGACGGCTGCACCGCCACCACCTCGGACCCGCCCGCGGTGGCCGGACCGCCCACCGCTCCCCGCCACGTCGTCCTCTACGGCGACTCGCTCTCGATGGAGACGTCGAAGTTCTTCGCCTGGTTCATGTCGCAGCGCGGCTACGCAGCCGTCGCCGACGTGTGGGGTGGGACCGCGCCGTGCGACTGGTTCTCGCACATGCGCAGCGATCGGACCAAGTACCGACCGGCGGTGGTCGTGATCGAGTTCTCCGGGGCCGCGATCACGCCGTGCATGCAGGGCCGCGACGCCGAGCAGGCGTACCGCGAGGACGCCCGCACCGCGACCAAGATCTTCGTCGACGCCGGCATCCCGGTCGTCTGGGTCTCGACCCCGTTGCCCAGGGACCCCGACCACAGCGCCATCCAGGTGCAGTTCAACCAGATCGAGCACGATGCGGCTGTCGAGCTCGGAGAGACATATGTGGACGCCGGCGCCTCGGTCCTCGACCACGGCGCCTTCTCCCGCACGCTGCCGTGCCTGAGCTTCGAGACCCGGGCCGACGGCTGCATCGGCGGTCGGATCGTCGTGCGCTCCCCCGACGGGGCCCACCTGTGCCCGACGCAGAAGAACTTCCCCTGCCCGATGTACTCCTCCGGAGCGCTCCGCTACGGCAGCGCCCAGGCCGACGCCGGCCTGCGCCGCATCGGGGCGAAGCGATCGATCCCCGCCAAGCCCGGATGACGCCCGCGCGGAGTTGAGCGCGTTCAACAAACCGTTGACCAGCCCAGAGCCCCGGTGTACAAGGGAGTTGAACACGTTCAACTCCTACCCTTCGGAGGCTCACGGTGGATCTCTCGGTACTGACATACCTCCTCTACCTGGCGGTGACCGTCCCCCTGACGGTCTGGGTCGGTCGATCGCTGGCGCGGCACGGCGAGGTCTTCCTCGTCGACGTCTTCCACGGCGAGGCCCACCTCGCGCACGCGGTGAACCAGCTGCTGGTCATCGGCTTCTACCTGCTCAACTTCGGCTACCTCTCGTTCTTCATGGCCTCGTCGAAGGACGTCGAGACCGGCCGTGAGGTGATGGAGGTGCTCTCGACCAAGGCGGGCGGCGTCGCCCTCGTCATCGGCGTCATCCACTTCGCGAACGTGTGGTGCCTGAACGCCTTCCGCCGGCGGGCGGTCCTGCGGGCCCAGAGCGTCCCGCCGGTCGCACCGAGCTACTACACGCCGGTGTTCCCGCCGACGCCGGCCGGCTGAGCGAGCTCCGATGCTGACGACCCAGATGGCTGGGGCGATCGTCGAGGGCGGTGCGCGACGGACGACGTCGCTCACCGCCCTGTACGACGAGCGCTGCCCGCTCTGCCGCCGCCTGAAGGCGTGGCTGGGCGGGCAGGCGACGCTGCTGCCGATCGAGTTCGTCGCCGCGGACTCCCCCGCCGCGCACGCCCGGTACCCGTACCTCGATCACGAGCGCACGACGCGGGTCCTGACCGTGGTCTCGTCGAACGGCGCGGTCTACGAGGGCGAGCGGGCGTGGCTCGCCTGCGGTTGGATCCTGCCGGCGTGGCAACCGCTCACCGAGCACTTCGGCCGCGGCTTCCGCCTTCGCGTCGCCCGCATCGCAGCGCGCGGCGTCGATGGCTACCGCCATCGGCTGCTCGCCCGGTCGCAACCGTGCGACCGATGCACCGTGGCCGCGCCTCCGCCCCCCACCTTCGGAGCACGACGATGAGCGACCCGAACGCCCCGACCGAGAGCAAGTCGGCCCGAACTCGATCGGCGATCATCGACGCCGCGCTGCGGCTCTTCCGCGAGAAGGGCTACGACGACACGACGATGCGGGCGATCGCCGCCGAAGCCGGCGTGTCGGTCGGCAACGCCTACTACTACTTCGACTCGAAGGAACGGCTGATCCAGGGCTTCTACGACCGCGCCCAGGTGGACCACGCGATCGCCGCCCGGTCGGTGCTCGACTCGGAGACCGACCTGGCGAGGCGCATCATCGGCGTGACCGACGCCTGGCTGCAGACGATGGAGCCGTACCGGCAGTTCGCCGGGAAGTTCTTCAAGAACGCGGCCGAGCCGACCAGCCCGCTGAGCCCGTTCAGCCCCGAGTCGAGCCCGGCCCGGCTGGCCGCGATCGAGCTCTGGCGCGAGGTGCTCGAGGGGTCCGACACCCGCATCCCGAAGAAGCTGCGGGCCGACCTGCCCGAGCTGATCTGGCTCTACTTCATGGGGATCGTCCTGTTCTGGGTCTACGACCCCACCCCGGACAGCTCGGCGACCCGCAAGGTCAGCGCCCGCACGGCGCCACTGGTCGTCCGAGCCATCGGCCTCACCCGCCTGCCGGTCGTCGGGGGGATGCTCGACGACATCGTCGCCCTCATCGGCGAGGTGCGGCAGGTCTTCCCGACCACGGAGGAAACGACATGAGCCCATCTCCCGACACCGGCCTCGACGTGGTGACCGGCGCGTTCAGCTACTCGGGGCGGGCCATCGCCACCGAGCTGACCAGCCTCGGCCGCTCGGTGCGCACGCTGACCGGCCACCCCGAACGGGCCCCGCACGGCTCGGCGATCGACGTGCGCCCGCTCGACTTCGACGACCCGATCGGCCTCACCCGATCGCTCGAAGGCGCGACGACCCTCTACAACACGTACTGGATCCGCTTCGCCCGCGGCCGGCGCGACCACGCCGCCGCCGTCGCGAACTCCGCCGCCCTGTTCGACGCGGCGAGGCGAGCCGGCGTGGAACGGATCGTCCACGTCAGCATCACGAACCCGTCCATCGAGTCGCCGTACCCGTACTTCCGCGGCAAGGCCCTCGTGGAGCGGGCGCTGGCCGCATCCGGCATGTCGTACGCGGTCGTGCGTCCCGGGATCCTGTTCGGCGGCGACGGCGTGCTGCTGAACAACATCGCCTGGCTCCTGCGCCACGTGCCGTTCTTCGCGGTCGGCGGCGACGGTTCCTACCGGCTGCGTCCCATCCACGTCGACGACCTGGCCGGCCTGTGCGTGCGGCTCGGGAGCGAACGGACCAACGCGGTCGTGCCGGCGGTCGGACCCGACCGCCCCACGTTCCTCGAGCTCACGCAGGCGATCCGGCAGGCGGTCGGCAGCCACGCGCCGCTGATCCGGGTGCCGGGCGCGGTGATCCCGTGGATGTCGACCGTCCTCGGCCTCGTCGTGCGGGACGTGTTGCTCACCGCCGACGAGTACCACTCGATGGCCGATGGGCTCGCCGACGTCGATGGTCCGTCGACCGGGTCGACCTCGGTCCTCGAGTGGATCCGGGAGAACGGGGCCACGCTCGGGCAGCGCTACGCGAACGAGCTCACCCGCCACTTCGACACCGAAGGACTGCCCGCCCGGGTTCCGGCGCTGCTCGCCACCTAAGCGCCGCTCGCGTCGGCGCGACGTCAGCCCTCGACCGCCGCCGTCGCGCGCAGGAACTGTTCGATCGCGTCCATCGCATCGGGATGGACGTTGACCGTCACGTGGTTGGCGTCGATCTCCACCACCTCGGCCGAAGGCACGGCGGCGACGAACGCGTCCCGGTCGTCGGCCGGAACCACGAGACCCGACCCGGGCCGCAGCTCGCGGGTCGCTCGGACCAGCAGCGTCGGCATGGACAGGTACCGCCAACGGACGTACGGGTCCTGGGTGGCGGTGAACGCTCGGTCCTCGGCGACCGCCTCGGTGCTGGCGCGTGACCGGAACCGTCCGTCCACCTCGACGAGGTCGTAGCGGTGCGCGGCGTCCCAGTGCGGTGTCCACTCGTCGATCAGGCCCGCCGCCAGCACGTCGTCCAGGTACGCGTCCTCCGTGTCGTAGGTGCGGCCGAGTCGACCGAGGGTCGACGCGATGACCGGCCCCACACCTGGGTCGACTCGACCGGCCACGTCGACGAGCACGATCGCGACCAGCCGGTCGCCGTCGAGCTCGGCGGCCTTCATCGCAACCGACCCGCCCATCGACTGGCCGACGATGGAGAACCGATCCGCACCGAGCTCGGTGGCGACCGCACAGACGTCGACCGCGTGCCGCTCCCACCCGTAGCTCCCGGGTCCGGTGCAGTCGCTGCGGCCTCGGCCCCGCAGGTCGACCGCGACGAGCTGCATCGGGGCGCGCAAGCGCTGGCCGAGGACGTCGAAGTGCGCGACGTTCCCGCTCAGCCCCGGCACGCCGATCACCAGCGGTCCGTCGGGCAGCCCCCAGCGCCGCGGGTGCAGCCGGTATGGGCCGAGGCGGAGGTCGAGATCCTCGTGTTGCGGAGCGTTCAGGTGGGGCTGCCGACGAGCTCGTGGAGCTGCAGGCCGTGCGCGGTGGCGAGCACCTCGGCCGCCTTCTCGCCGATCATGATCGCCGCCGCGTTGGTGTTCCCGCTCGGGACGTTCGGCATGACGCTGGCGTCCGCCACCCGCAGGCCGTCGACGCCCAGGACCCGCAGCTGCGCGTCGACGACGTCGCCCATCCGGCACGTTGAGGTCAGGTGGTACACGGTGAACGAGTAGTGCTTCGCCATGTCGGTCAGGAGCTCGTCGCTCGGCGCGTCACCCTCCGAGTACCCGTGCGTCGCCGCGAGTGCGGGCGGGACGAGGAGCGGGCCCAGCTCGCCGGGCCAGTTGGCGGCCAGGTCGAGCGCCTTGCGGATGACCGCCAGCATCACCTGCATGTCGTGGGGGTCGTCGTAGTAGTTCATCCGGATGATCGGGTGGTCGAGCGGATCGGTGGTGCCGAGGACGATCTCGCCCTCGCTGTGCGGCTGCACCGGGTTGGCGAGGATGATCACGCTCTCGGCGTCGGGACCGAGGCGCACGGCCGGGTCGTCGAAGTACTCGTTCGGGTCCACCTTGAGGCAGGTGCGCCAGATCGCGTCGTTGTAGCCGCAGATGAAGAAGCCGATCTGGGCGTCGTGGGTGTGGTCGTCGCCCAGGCCGG
>JAFBAD010000075.1 GCA_019247975.1 Acidimicrobiia bacterium | reverse complement strand
CGGGGTGCAGCCGCCGCTCTACCCGGCGACCGACCGCTGGCACGTGATCACCACCCGGACCGGTCTGCGCCACGCAGTGTCGGGTCAGCTGGCCACGCTCGACCTCGCGCAGGTGGCCGCTGCGCTCCCCGGCCACGGCACCGGCGCACCGGTGGATCCGACCACGCACCGGCCCGACGAGGAGCGGTTCTCGGTCCGCCTCAGGGTGGTCGTCACCGCACACGGCGGCGCCGGCAGCAACCTCACGGGCGAGAGCCAGAAGCAGGTCTTCGTGCACCACGATCCGGCGCTCGTCGGGCCGCTCCCCCAGCGGATCCCGGGCGCCGGCACGTCGAGCCCGGCGATCGTCGATCTGAACGGCGACGGCCACAACGAGCTGGTCCTCGCCACCGACGACGGTGCGATCCACGCCTACACCGGCCCCGGGCGCAACGAGCTGCGCGGCTTCCCGGTGCACAGCGACTTCAGCGCCTGGTGGAACGCGCGGTCCCCTGCGGCGAAGGCCGCGCACATCTCGCCGCATCGGGGCGCGTTCGGCATCGGTGCACCGGCCATCGCCGACCTCGACCACGACGGGCGCAAGGAGATCGTCGACACCGACCTCGACGGCAGGGCCTACGTGTGGTCGTCCGATGGTCGCCGCCTCGCGACCATGCACGAGAACCCGAACTTCTCGCGCGACGACGTGCACGCGCAGGACCAGTACAACCGGACCGCGCCCGGCTTCGCGTCGTCGCCGGCCGTCGGTGACCTCGACGGCGACGGACGGTTGGAGATCGTCGCCGGCGCGCTCGATCGCCACCTCTACGCGTGGCACGACGACGGCACCCCGGTGAAGGGGTTCCCGCTGCTGCTGGTCGACCACTCGAAGGTCGAGTCGATCGACCCGGTGACGAACAAGGTCACGTTCAAGGCCGACTCGGGTGTGCGCGAAGGCGGCGAGATCATCGCCATGCCCGCGCTGGCCGACCTGAACGGGGACCACCACCCCGAGATCGTGATCGGTGAGCAGGAGGAGTACGTCGAGCCGATCAACATCGGTGACGGCGCAGCGGTGCTCGGGCTGCTCGGCGCCACCGGCGACTCCGGCAACAGCCGCCTCTACGCGGTGTCGGGCTCCGGCCATGTGCTCCCGGGCTGGCCGGCGAAGATCCCGCTGCTTACCACCGAGCTGCTCCCGACGGTCGGCGAGGGCGTGTCGATGCAGGCCGCGATCGGCGACGTCGACCCCGACCACCCGGGGCCCGAGATCGTCACCGCGTCGGCGGCCGGTCCGATCATGGTGCTCGGCACCGATGGCAAGGGCGTGTACGGGTCGACCGACAAGGGCGACCTGCCGCTGCTGTGGTCGGCCGGGCTCGGTCTCGACGATGCCGACCTCTGGGGCGCGCACCGCACCTCCGAGGATCTGATCGCGTCGACCGCCGCGTTCGGTGGTCCGAGCATCGGGCCGCTCGACGGCGGCTCGTCGCCCGACGTCGCGGCCAACACCGCCGGGCTGACCCGGCTGATCGACACGCTGGCCTCGGATCTGCAGCTGCCGAACGACGACCAGCTCAGCACCTGGGACGGCGCCACCCGGCTGCCGCTGTCCGGCTCCCCGCAGGCGACCGCCGACCTCGCCTTCTTCGTGGCCCCCGCCATCGGCGACCTCGACGGCGACGGCGACAACGAGATGGTCGCCGGCAACGGCGTGTACCTGGTCGACGCCTACGACGGGTCCGGCCACGCCGCGCCCGGCTGGCCGAAGCTCACCGGCGGCTGGAACCTGGGCACACCGGCGGTGGGCAACTGGATCGGCGGCCCCGGCCTCGAGGTGGCCCAGATCACCCGGGACGGCCGCCTCTACGTGTGGCGCGCCGCCGGGCGCACCCCTGCGCCGTGGTCCCGCGCCGGCTGCGACCAGGCCAACTCGGGGTCCTGCGCCGGATGACCTAGCGTTCCCACGTGGTCGACCAGTACCGCCTTCCGCGCACCATCACCCCGTCCCGCTACGCCATCACCCTCGAACCGGACCTCCGGGCCGCCCGGTTCCGCGGGCGGGAGGTCGTCCAGATCGACGTGGGCGAGGCGGTCGACGAGATCGTCCTCAACAGCATCGAGCTGGAGATCGACGAGGCGTGGGTGGAGACCGCCGACGGCACCCGCCTCGACGCGACCGTCTCCTACGACGAGCCGACCGAGCGGGCCACGCTCGCGCTGAGCGGCAGGCTCGGCGCCGGCCAGGCGACCCTGCACACGACGTTCCGCGGCATCCTCAACGACAAGCTGCACGGCTTCTACCGGTCGACGTTCACCGGCCAGGACGGCGCGAGCCACGTCATCGCGACCACGCAGTTCGAGGCGACCGATGCCCGGCGGGCGTTCCCGTGCTGGGACGAGCCCGAGGCGAAGGCCAGCTTCGAGATCACCCTCGTCGTCGACGAGGGCCTGACAGCGCTCTCCAACGCCGCGGAGGTCAGTCGCACCCCGACCGACGACGGTCGGTTCGAGGTCCGCTTCGCCGAGACGATGCGCATGTCGACCTACCTCGTCGCGTTCATCGTCGGGCCGCTCGAGGTGACCGACCCGGTCGACGTCGACGGCACCCCGCTCCGCGTCGCCCACCCGCTCGGCAAGTCGAAGCTCGCATCGTTCGCGCTCGAGTCGGGCGCGTTCGCGCTGCGCTTCTTCCAGGACTACTTCGGGCTGCCCTACCCCGGCGACAAGCTCGACCTCGTCGCGGTGCCCGACTTCGCGTTCGGCGCCATGGAGAACCTCGGTTGCGTCACCTTCCGCGAGACCGCGCTGCTCGTCGACCCCGAGCGAGCGACGCAGCCCGAGGTGTTGCGGGTGGCCGACGTGATCCACCACGAGATCGCCCACATGTGGTTCGGCGACCTCGTGACCATGAAGTGGTGGAACGGCATCTGGCTCAACGAGGCCTTCGCCACGTTCATGGAGATGAAGTGCACCGACGCCTTCCGACCGGAGTGGGAGCGCTGGACCGAGTTCGGCATCTCCAGGTCGGCCGCGTACGACACCGACTCGCTCGGCTCCACCCGTCCGGTCGAGTTCGAGGTCGTGTCGCCGGCCGAGGCCGAGGGCATGTTCGACATCCTCACCTACGAGAAGGGCGCGGCGGTCGTCCGCATGCTCGAGCAGTACCTCGGCGAGGACCGCTTCCGGTCCGGCATCCGCCGCTACATGGCCGACCACCAGTACGGCAACACCGAGACCACCGACCTGTGGGACGCGATCGAGGCCGCCACCGGCGAGCCGGTCCGCCAGATCATGGACAGCTGGATCTTCCAGGGCGGCCACCCCGTGGTGTCGGTCTCGCTGGCCGACGGCGGCCGCACCGTGCGCCTCCGCCAGGAGCCGCAGCGCTACCGCACGGACGGCGACGAACCCGAGCTGGTCGACCAGCGCTGGTCGATCCCCGTGCTGCTCCGAGCCGGCAGTGATGCCGGCATCGAGGAGCACCGCCTCCTCCTGAGCGACGACGAGGGCACGGTCGGCCTCGATGCGCCGGCGGACTGGGTGGTGGTGAACTCCGGCGGTCACGGCTTCTACCGGGTGCGCTACGCGCCCGAGCTGGTGACCGCGCTCGCGGCGAGCCGCGACGTCGAGCTCGACGCGGTCGAGCGCTACGGCCTGGTCGACGACGCGTGGGCGTCGCTGCTGGCAGGAACGATCGGCACGCCCGAGTTCCTCCCGCTCGTCCGCTCGTTCGCGGAGGAGAGCGACCTGTCGGTGTGGCAGCGGATCATCGGGTGCCTCGGCGCGCTCGATCGGATCGTGCCCGAAGCGGATCGCGAGGGACTGCGCGCGTTCGTGCGGGCGCTGCTGGGCCCTGCGCTGCTCAAGCTCGGCGATCGGAGCACCGGGGAACCGCACCGCACCAGCGCGCTGCGGGCCACGTTGTTCGAGGGGCTCGGCACGACGGGAGCCGACGAGGAGGTGCGGGCTCGGGCCCGCACCGTGCTGGAGAGTGGTTGGGAGACCGCGCCGGCCGACCCCGACCTGTTCGACGCATCGGTGCGCGTCGTCGCCGAGGCCGGCGGCGAAGCCGCCTTCGACGAGTACCTCGCCCGGGCCGACAAGGCGGCGACGCCCCAGGACGAGCTCCGCTACCTCGGCGCGCTCGCGGCGGTCCCCGAGCCCGAGCTCGTGCAGCGCTACCTGGAGCTCATGCTCACCGAGCGGGTGCGCAGCCAGGACGCGCCGTACCTGATCCGGCGGGTGCTGGCCGAACGCGACCACGCCCGGGCCGCGTGGGACTTCATCCACCGCGAGTGGACGGCGATGAACAAGCGGTACCCGTCGAACAGCATCGCCCGCCAGCTCGAGGGGGTGCGCACGATCAGCGATCCGACCCTCGCCGCCGACGTCGACGCGTTCGTCGCCGAGCACCCGGTCCCGCA
>JAFBAD010000376.1 GCA_019247975.1 Acidimicrobiia bacterium | reverse complement strand
AACGGCGTGAACGCCGAGTTCGGATCGGCCTCGTGCAGCACCTTGGTGATGGCGGCGGTGAGCGTCGTCTTGCCGTGGTCGATGTGACCCATCGTCCCGATGTTGAGATGCGGCTTGTTCCGCTCGAACTTCTGCTTGGCCATGACGAGACCTGAAGCCTTTCTTGGTGTGCTGCGTTGCTACGGGGGGACCGGAACGACCGGGGGCTACTCGCCCCGGATCCGCTTGACGATCTCTTCCTGGATGCTCGCGGGCATCTGCTGGTACGACTCGAACTGCATGGTGTAGGTCGCCCGGCCCTGGGTCCGCGAACGGAGGTCGGTAGAGTATCCGAACATCTCCGACAGGGGCACCTGCGCACGGACCACCTGGCTGTTGCCGCGCTGCTCCATGCCGCCGACCCGGCCCCGCCGGGAGGACAGGTCGCCCATCACGTCACCCATGTACTCCTCGGGGGTGACGACCTCGACGGCCATGATCGGCTCGAGCAGGACCGGCTTGGCCTTGCGGGCGGCCTCGCGGAAGCCCATGGTGCCGGCGATCTTGAACGCCATCTCCGAGGAGTCGACGTCGTGGGCCGAGCCATCGACGAGGCTGGCGCGCACGTCGACGGTCGGGAACCCGGCGAGCACGCCGGTGGTCATCGCGGCCTGGATGCCGGCGTCGACCGAGGGGATGAACTCGCGCGGGATGCGACCACCGGTGATCTTGTCGTCGAACTCGTAGCCGCCGCCCGGGCCGGTCGGCGCCAGCGACAGCACGACGTGGGCGAACTGGCCCGAACCACCGGTCTGCTTGACGTGGCGGTAGACGACGTTGTCGACGGGCTGCGTGATCGTCTCGCGGTAGGCGACCTGCGGCTTGCCCACGGTCGCGTCGACCGCGAACTCACGGAGCATGCGGTCGACGATGACCTCGAGGTGGAGCTCGCCCATCCCGGAGATGATCGTCTGGCCGGTCTCCTCGTCGGTCCTGACCTGGAAGGTCGGGTCCTCCTCGGAGAGGGAGAAGAGGGCCTTGCCCATCTTGTCCTGGTCGTTCTTCGTCTTCGGCTCGACCGCGACGTGGATGACCGGCTCGGGGAACTCGAGCTCCTCGAGGATGATCCCTTCCTTGTCCGCGCAGAGCGTGTCGCCGGTGCGGGTGTTCTTGAACCCGATGCCGGCGACGATGTCACCGGCCTGCACCATGTCGAGGTCCTCACGGTTGTTGGCGTGCATGAGGAGGAGCCGGCCGGCCCGCTCCTTCTGCTGGGTGCGGCTGTTGAGGACGGTGCCGCCCTTCTCGAGCTTGCCCGAGTACACGCGGAAGTAGGTGAGCTTGCCGTGGGGGTCGGCGACGATCTTGAACGCGAGGGCGGCGAACGGCTCGCTGGCGAGCGGCTTGCGCTCGAGCTCCTCGTGGCCCTTCAGGCTCATGCCGGTGACCGGCGGGAGATCGAGCGGCGAGGGCATGTAGTCGACGACCGCGTCGAGCAGGGGCTGCACGCCCTTGTTCTTGAAGGCGGACCCGGTGAGCACGGGCACGACCCCGTCCTCGATGGTCGCCTTGCGCAGCGCGCGCTTCATGTCCTCGACGGTGATCTCCTCGTCGGACAGGAACTTCTCGAGGATCGTGTCGTCGTAGTGGGAGACGACGTCGATGAGCTCCTGGCGGTACTCGTCGGCCTGGTCCTGCAGGTCGGCGGGGATGTCGGTGACGTCGAACTTCGCACCGAGCTCCTCGTCGTGCCACACGAGCGCCTTCATCGCGAGCAGGTCGATGACGCCGGCGAAGTTGCCTTCGGCGCCGATCGGCAGCTGCGTCACCGCGATGGTGGCGCCGAGGCGCTCCTTGATGGAGTCGACGGCCTTGAAGAAGTCGGCACCCAGACGGTCCATCTTGTTGATGAAGCACATCCGCGGGACGTTGTACTTGTTGGCCTGCCGCCAGACCGTCTCGGTCTGCGGCTCCACGCCGGCAACGCCGTCGAACACCGCGACCGCGCCGTCGAGGACGCGCAGCGACCGCTCGACCTCGACGGTGAAGTCGACGTGGCCGGGCGTGTCGATGATGTTCACCCGGTGGTCGCGCCAGAACGTGGTCGTGGCGGCCGAGGTGATCGTGATGCCGCGCTCCTGCTCCTGGACCATGTGGTCCATGACGGCCGCGCCTTCGTGGACCTCACCGATCTTGTAGGTCTTGCCGGTGTAGTAGAGGATGCGCTCGGTCGTCGTGGTCTTGCCCGCGTCGATGTGGGCCATGATCCCGATGTTGCGGTAGCGCTCGAGGGGCACGTCGTTGGCCATCGTCGTCTTTTCGGTCGTTCCAGGTGGGTTGGTGAGCTCGGGGCTGAACCGGCACGACCGAGCCCATGGGGCTCGGTCGCGGAGACACACCCAGGGGGTGTGCCCCCCGGTTCGGTTGTCAGGGGGCGGTTACCAGCGGTAGTGGGCGAAGGCCTTGTTCGACTCGGCCATCTTGTGCATGTCCTCGCGGCGCTTGACCGAGGCTCCGATGCCGTTGGATGCGTCGAGGAGCTCGTTCGCGAGGCGCTCGGCCATCGTCTTCTCACGACGCTGGCGGGCGTAGCCGACGATCCAGCGGATCGCGAGCGTGTTGGCCCGGCGGGGTCGGACCTCGACCGGGACCTGGTAGGTGGCGCCGCCGACCCGGCGGCTCTTGACCTCGAGCTGGGGGCGGACGTTGTCGACCGCTCGCTTCAGCGTGCCGATCGGCTCGGAGCCGGTCTTCGACTCGACCGTGGAGAGCGCGTCGTAGACGATGCGCTCGGCGACGGTGCGCTTGCCCCGCTGGAGGATCTTGTTGACGAGCTGCGTGACGACGACCGACCGGTAGATCGGGTCGGGCATCAGCTCCCGGCGCGGCGCGGGTCCCTTGCGAGGCATCCCTACGACTCCTTCTTCGCGCCGTAGCGGCTGCGAGCCTGCTTGCGGTCCTTCACGCCGGAGGCGTCGAGGGTGCCGCGGATGATCTTGTACCGGACACCGGGCAGGTCCTTCACCCGGCCGCCGCGCACGAGCACCATCGAGTGCTCCTGCAGGTTGTGGCCTTCGCCCGGGATGTAGGCGGTGACCTCGATGCCGCTCGTGAGCCGCACGCGCGCCACCTTGCGCAGCGCCGAGTTCGGCTTCTTCGGCGTGGCCGTCCAGACCCGCGTGCAGACCCCACGCCGCTGGGGCGCGCCCTTCAGGGCTGGGGTCTTGCCCTTGGCGGGCTTGTCCTCCCGGCCCTTACGGACCAGTTGCTGGATGGTCGGCACGAACGAACCTCACTGCTCCCGAGGGGGCGGCGCCTGCGCGGGCGCGCAGAGCCGAAGGGAAATCTTAGCGTTCTGGCCCCTGGATCTCTACTGGCGTGGAGAGAACCAGGGGCCAAAAGGCTGGTGGGACCTAGCTGGCTGATTCCTCGCCGCCGATGGTGGCGGGGAACTCGACGACGTCGCCGTCGCCCGAGTTGCCGTTGCCACCGATGCTGGCCAGCCACTCCGACGGATCGACCTCGTCGGCGTCGGAGGAGTAGAAGGCCATCGGCTGGTAGTCGGGCGCGTGGGTCTCGATGTTGCGGTACTCGCCCATGCCCGTACCGGCCGGGATGAGCTTGCCGATGATGATGTTCTCCTTGAGGCCGAGCAGCGAGTCCGAGCGGGACTCGATGGCAGCCTCGGTGAGCACCCGGGTGGTCTCCTGGAACGACGCCGCGGACAGCCACGAGTCGGTGGCGAGCGACGCCTTGGTGATGCCCATGATCTCGTCACGGGCCTCGGCCGGCGTCTTGCCCTCCTCGACCAGCACCCGGTTGGCGTCGCGGAAGACCTTGCGGTCGGCCCGCTCGTCGGGCAGGAAGTCCGAGTCGGCCGGCTCGGACACGGCGACCCGCCGCGTCATCTGCCGGACGATCAGCTCGATGTGCTTGTCGTGGATCGACACGCCCTGGTCCCGGTACACCCGCTGGACCTGCTCGACCAGGTAGCTCTGCGTCTCGCGCAGGCCCTTGATCTCGAGCAGCTCCTTCGGGTCGCGGGGACCCTCGACCAGCGCATCGCCGGCGCCGATCTCCTGACCGTCGACCACCTCGAGCCGGGCGAGGCTGGGGATCGTGTAGGTGTCCTCGACGCCGTCGTCGCCGACGACGGTGATGACCCGACCCTTGCCCTCGTCGTCCGCGACCCGCACGACGCCCGACGAGCGGGCCAGGGTGGCCTTGCCCTTCGGGCTGCGGGCCTCGAACAGCTCGACGACGCGGGGCAGACCGCCGGCGATGTCGCTGCCGGCGATGCCACCGGTGTGGAACGTCCGCATGGTCAGCTGCGTGCCGGGCTCACCGATCGACTGGGCAGCGATGACGCCGACGGCCTCACCGAGCTCGATCGTCTTGCCGGTGGCCAGCGAGCGGCCGTAGCACTTGGCGCACACACCGAAGTCGGCGTTGCAGGTCAGCGGCGAGCGCACCCGCACGCGGCCCACGGTGTCGTCGTCGCGGATGGCGACGAGGTCCTCGTCGCCGATCTCGGTGTCGGCCGGGATGACCCGACCGTCGGCGAGGGTGACGTCCTGTGCGAGCGACCGGCCGAACAGCTTCGTCTCGAGGTAGGTCCGCTTCGCGGCCGAGTCCGGTGCGGTGTCCTCGATCCAGAGGCCGCGGGCCGGGTCGCCTTCACGCGCGCAGTCCATCTCCCGGACGATCAGCTCCTGGGCGACGTCGACGAGACGCCGGGTCAGGTAGCCCGAGTCGGCGGTCCGGAGGGCGGTGTCGACGAGGCCCTTGCGGGCGCCCGGCGTGGCGATGAAGTACTCCAGCATCGAGAGCCCCTCACGGAAGTTGCTCTTGATGGGCCGGGGGATCATGTCGCCTCGGGGGTTGGCCACGAGGCCGCGCATGCCGGCGATCTGGCGGACCTGCATCATGTTCCCGCGGGCACCGGAGCCCACCATCATGTCGATGGGGTTGAACTGCTTGGAGGAGAGGGCCTTCTCCATCGCCTCCCGCACGCGGTCGGTGGCGTTGGTCCAGATCTCCACCTCCTTCTGGCGCCGCTCGC
>JAFBAD010000162.1 GCA_019247975.1 Acidimicrobiia bacterium | reverse complement strand
TCGGCGCCGGCAACGTGGGCTGGAACGCCGCGTGGATCGCCGCCGGGATGGAGGCCGAGGTCGTCCTGCTCGACAAGAGCATCGACCGGCTGCGCTGGGTGGACCAGATCCACCAGGGCCGGATCATGACGCTGGCGTCGAACCGCGGGTCCGTCGAGCGGTCGGTGGCGGAAGCCGACCTCGTCATCGGCGCGGTGCTGGTCGCCGGCGGCCGGGCACCGATGGTGATGAGCGAGTCGATGGTCGCGGGCATGAAGCCCGGCTCGGTCATCGTCGATGTCGCGGTCGATCAGGGCGGGTGCATCGAGACGACGCACGAGACGACCCACGAGGACCCGGTGTACGTGGTGCACGGGGTCCTGCACTACGCGGTGGGGAACATCCCCGGCGCGGTGCCCAACACGTCGACCTACGCGCTCACCAACGCGACGTTGCCGTACCTGCTGGCGCTGGCCACCCGGGGACTGGCCGGCGCCGCGAAGGCGGACCCGGCGTTGGCCCTGGGGGTCAACACGCTCGAGGGCTCGGTCACCCACCCGACGGTCGCCGAGGCCCTCGGCCGGGCCCACACCCCGCTGGTGAGCATCCTGTGAGCTGCCGCTTCACCGAGCTGATCATCGACGCCGAGGACCCGGACGGTCTCGCCGCGTTCTGGCAGCAGGTGCTCGGCTACGAGGAGCGCGACCGCGACGAGGACGCCATCGAGATCGGCGGCCCGCCCGGGACCGGGCCGACCCTCGTCTTCCTCCGGGTGCCCGAACCGAAGACGGTGAAGAACCGCCTGCACATCGACGTCAACGCCACCGACCGGGACCAGGCGGCGGAGCTCGAGCGGCTGCTGGCGCTGGGCGCCCGGCCGGTCGACGTGGGCCAGGGCGACGCCGTCTCGTGGCACGTCCTCGCCGATCCGGAAGGCAACGAGTTCTGCCTCCTGGCCCGCCGGGTCGACGCCGAAACGGCCTGGCCGCCCGCGTAGAGGCGGCCCCGGCCGCCGGTATCCTCGTGCGGGCCGTGGCCCAGATCGACGACCCGACGCCGACCGACCTCTGCATCGAGGATCAGGAAGACGCCCTCCTCGAGGGCGACCGGACCTTCACCCCCGGCACCGCCGCCTCCGCGCTGCGACACCGCACCTTCCGGCTCATCTACTTCGGCGCGTTCACGTCGAACATCGGCACGTGGATGCAGAACGTGGTCCTCGGCGCCCTCGCCTACGAGCTCTCGGACCACTCCGCCGCCTACGTCGGCCTGATCATGTTCGCCCAGCTCGGCCCGCTGCTGCTGCTCTCGATGATCGGCGGGATGCTCGCCGACACCGTCGACCGCAAGAAGCTGCTCATCATCCTGACCCTCGAGCAGGCCCTCGGGTCGATCGTGCTCGCGTTCGTGGTCCTGCACGAGGCGAGCACGTCGCTCCTCGCGCTGTTCCTCGTCACCCTCGCGATCGGCATCGGCAACGCGCTCTACGCGCCGACGTTCAGCGCGATCCTGCCGATCCTCGTGCCGCGCGAGGACATGGCCGGCGCGATCTCCCTCAACTCCGCGCAGATGAACGGCAGCCGCGTGATCGGCCCGGCCATCGGCAGCTTCCTCTACGCGGCCTACGGCGCGTCGTGGGTGTTCGTGCTGAACGCGGTGAGCTACCTGGCGATCATCGTCGTGCTGTTCAAGGTGGCGCTGCCACAGCCACCACCGAGCCGCACGCAGGGCCTGCACCGGTTGCTCGAGGGGTTCACCTACGCCCGCCGGGACAAGGTCGTCGCGCGGTGCCTCGTCATCATCTTCACGTTCTCGCTGCTGAGCCTGCCGTTCATCACCCAGCTGCCGACCATCGCCGGCGACAACCTCGGCATCTCGCCTCGCAGCGCCGGCTACGGGCTCCTCTACGGCGCGTTCGGGCTCGGCGCGGTGATGGGTGCGCTGTCCATCGGCACCGTGTTCGCCCGCTCGTCGATGGCCCGCCTCACCCGCATCGGCCTGCTGTCCTTCGCCGCCTTCCTCGCCGTCTTCTCGCTCCTGCGCCACCCGCCGCCGGCCTACCCCGTGATCTTCGGCCTCGGCGCGGTCTACTTCGCCGTCATCACGTCGCTCTCGACCGTGCTCCAGCAGGACCTCGACGACAGCGTGCGGGGCAAGGTCATGGCTCTCTGGATCATGGGCTTCGGGGGCACCGTGCCGATCGGCGGCCTCCTCGGCGGCGTGATCAGCGAGCAGCTGTCGATCACGATCGTCTGTCTGGCCGGTGCGGTGGTGGCCGTGGGCCTGGCGGTGTACGCGCAGCTGGATCGCCATCCGCTGGTCGACCCGCACATCGCCACGGTCGACTGACGGGCGGTCAGCGGCCGAGGAGCAGCGCGGCCAGCGCTTCGAGCCCGGCCACCCGACTGCCCTTCACTAGCACCACGTCGCCGTCGCCGAGCGGGCCGAGCTGCGCGACCGCGGTCTCGATGTCGGGCGCGTCCTCGACGCCGTAGGCGGGTGCCGCGACCGACCGCACCTCGATCCCGAGCTCGTGCGCCCGGGCCGCGACCTCGCGGTGGCCCTCGGTGGAGTCGTCGCCCAGCTCGGCCATGACGCCGAGGACCGCGATCCGGCGGCGGGCGGGCAGCGCCGCCAGCGCGTCGAGCGCGGCGACCATCGACGTCGGGTTGGCGTTGTACGAGTCGTCGAGCACGAGCGCGCCGGACGGTGCGCGCTGCAGGTCCATGCGGAGGCCGGACAGGCGGGCCGAGCCCAGGCCCGCGACCACGTCGTCGAGGCTGCAGCCGGCGGCCAGCGCAGCCGTCGCCGCCGCGAGCGCGTTGGTGACCTGGTGCCGCCCGCGCACCACGAGGCGGACGTCGGTGGAACCGTCCTCGGTGACCAGACGGAACGACGGGTGCAGCTCGTCATCCATGGTCACCGCCTCGGCCCGAACGTCACCCCCGTGCTCGCCGAAGGTGCGGACGGCCGCCTCCGACCGGCCCGCCATCGCGGCGACCCGTGCGTCGTCTGCGTTGAGCACGGCGGTGCCGTGCGCGGGCAGGGCTTCGATCAGCTCGCCCTTGGCCCGAGCGACATCGTCGAGCGTGCCGAACACCTCGAGGTGCGCTCCGGCCACGACGGTGACGACGCCGATGGTCGGTGTCGCGACCGAGCACAGGAGCGCGATGTGGCCTGCGCCCCGGGCGCCCATCTCCACCACGGCCGCCTCGGTGCCCACCGGCGCGTTGGCCAGCGTGAGCGGAACCCCGAGCTCGTTGTTGAACGAGCGCTCGCTGGCCGTCGTCGCGAACCGCTCGCCGAGGATGGCCGCGAGCAGATCTTTCGTCGTCGTCTTTCCGACCGACCCGGTGATGCCCACGACCCGCTCGGGCAGCGCGGTGCGCGCCAGCCGCCCGAGGTCGAGCAGCGCGCTCGCGGTGTCGGGGACCACGATCGCCGGCTGAGGCTCGGTGCGGTCGGGACGGCTGGTCAGGTGGGCCGGCGCGCCCGCCGCGCGGGCCGGCGCGATGAAGTCGTGACCGTCCCGCGCGTCGACGATCGGCACGAACAGCTGACCCGCCCGGATCGAGCGCGAGTCGATCGATGCGCCGTCCACGTCCACGTCGTCGCCGACCAGTTCGCCCCCGACCGCCGACGCGACCTCCGACGCTCGCCACCGCACCGCCGAGACCGTATCGAAGGCAATACCGGTCGGAATCCGACCGGTATTGCCTTCGATGTGGGGAGGGGTCACCCTGGCCGGGGGTGCGGGTCGCCATACCCTTGGACCGATGGCGACGCCTCGGATCCGACTCGTCGTGCTGTTCGGCGGCGTGTCTGCGGAGCACGACGTGTCGTGCGTGTCGGCGAGCCACGTGCTGCGGGCCGCGGACCCCGAGCGCTACGACCTGGTGCCGGTCGGCATCACCCGGGACGGCGAGTGGGTGCTGCCCGAGGGGGCGGTGAAGGCGCTCGCCGAGGGCCCGGCTGCCCTCCCCGAGCGGCTGCAGGTCGACGGCCCGACGCTCGAGCCGCTGCCCACCGTCCTGCCCTCCACCGAGGACGAGCAGGTGGTCGTCCTCCCGCTGATCCACGGGCCGATGGGCGAGGACGGCACGGTGCAGGGCCTGCTCGAGCTGGCCGGCGTCCCCTACGTCGGGTCGGGCGTGCTCGGTTCCGCCCTCGGCATGGACAAGGTGCTGGCCCGCACCGTCGCCGCCAGCGCCGGGCTCCCCCAGCCCCGCTGGCTCTCGGCCCGCGACATCGAGGTCGACGACGGGTTCGCCGACCGGGTGGTCGACGAGCTCGGGCTGCCCGTCTTCGTGAAGCCGGCCAACCTCGGCTCGTCGGTCGGCATCACCAAGGCCCACGACCGCGCCGAGCTCGTCGCCGCGCTCCACACCGCAACGTCCTACGACGAGTGGGTGCTGGTCGAGGAAGCGGTGACCGCACGGGAGATCGAGGTCGCCGTGCTCGGCAACGCCGCACCACGGGCCTCGGTGCCGGGCGAGATCGTGCCGAGCCACGAGTTCTACGACTACGACGACAAGTACCTCGACGGCGCGGCCGACCTGCTCGTCCCCTCGTCGCTGCCCGACGACGTCACCGACGAGGTGCGACGCCTCGCGCTCGTCGCCTACCGGTCGCTCCGCTGCGACGGGATGGCGCGAGTCGACTTCTTCTACGAGGAGGCCGAACCGGCGCGAGGGCTCATGTTCAACGAGGTGAACACGATCCCGGGCTTCACGCCGATCTCGATGTACCCGCGCCTCTGGGCCGCCTCAGGGGTTCCCTACGCCGAGCTCGTCGACGAGCTCGTGCGCCTGGCCGTCGAGCGCCACGACCACCGCAAGGACTTCGGCCGTCCTCGCTGATCGCTTCAGGCGAGCTCGGCGAGCAGGGCGCGGCGGCGACGGCGCAGCCACGCGAGATCGGGTTCGGTGCCGGCGGCCCGCAGCACCTCGACCTCGGTGGCCAGCCCGACCACCATCGCCGCAGCGGTGAGGATCCGGTCGCGACCGAGGCGGGCGCCGGCCCGGGCGACGAGCGGCTCGAGCTGGTCGAGCAGGCGGGTCGACACCGGCGGGCCGAGCCGCACGACCTCCCGCACGAGGGCGAGCAGCTCGGGACGGGCTGCGCCCAACCGGAGCACCGCGTCGATGACCGCCTGCGGGCGCCCGGCCCCGTCCACCAGCACCCGGGCCAGGTCCGTCGCCGCCCGTTCGACCACCGCGTCGAGCAGCGCGTCCTTCGAGGGGTGGTAGTAGAGGATCGTCTGCTTGCGCACGCCGAGCCCGGCCGCCAGGGCGTCGAGGGAGGTCGCCTCGTAGCCCCGCTGCGAGAAGCTCGCCAGGGCCGCATCGAGCACCCGCTCCCGCGTGCTCCGCTCCCCGTTCTTGCGTGCAGTCGTCTCCAGATCCGGAGACGATCGCACGCAGAAAGCGTACCCCGGCTCCTTACCAAGTGGTAGACACGCGTCGGTGATCGCGGAGGCCCTGGCCGGGAGACGGATCGCGGTCACGGGCTCCACCGGCTTCCTCGGCACCGCGCTGGTCGAGCGGCTGCTGCGGGTCGTGCCCGACTGCGAGCTCGTGCTGCTCGTGCGGCCCGGTCGTCGTCGGACCGTGGCCCAGCGGGCCAAGCGGGAGATCTTCGCCAACGACTGCTTCGACCGCATGCGCTCGGACGTCGCCACGAACGGGAATGGCGCGAAGCCGTTCGACGACATCGTCGAGCGCCGCGTCCAGGTGATCGCCGGCGACGTGGGCACCGACGGGCTCGGGCTCGACGAGGCCGATGCTGCCGTCCTCGCGTCGTGCGACATCGTGATCCACTCCGCGGCAACGGTCAGCTTCGACTCCCCGCTCGACGGCGCGGTCGAGGTGAACCTCCTCGGTCCAACCCGCATCGCGCAGACGCTCACCGCCCTCGGCGTGCGGCCCCACCTCGTCGCGGTGTCCACCTGCTACGTGGCCGGCAGCCGGCGCGGCTCGGCCCCCGAGATCCGGGTCGAGGACAGTCCGTTCTGGAACGACGTCGACTGGCGGCAGGAGGTCACCTCCGCTCGTCGCCTCAAGGCCGACGCCGAGGCCGAGAGCCGCCGGCCCGAGCACCTGGCCGACTTCATGAAGGAGGCCCGCCGCGAGCTCGGCGCCGCCGGTACGCCGCTGCTGGCCGAGAAGACCGAGCAGCGCCGGACCGCATGGGTGAAGGACCAGCTCGTCGCGGCCGGCCGGGCCCGAGCCACCTCGCTCGGCTGGCCCGATGCGTACGCGATGACCAAGGCGCTCGGTGAGCGGGCGCTCGGCGAGACCCGCGGCGACATCCCGGTGTCGATCGTCCGTCCCGCGATCATCGAGTCGGCACTGGCCGAGCCGGTGCCCGGATGGATCCGCGGCTTCCGCATGGCCGAGCCGGTGATCATCTCCTACGCCCGCGGGCTGCTGAAGGAGTTCCCGGGCGTCCCCGAGGGCACCGTCGACGTGATCCCGGTCGACCTGGTCGTCGGCGCGATCTGCGCGGTCGCGGCGCGTGGCCCGGTGAACGAGGACGGCTCGCCCGACGTCACGCAGGTCGCGTCCGGCTCGGCCAACCCGCTCAAGTACGAGCGGCTGGTCGAGCTGTGCCAGGACTGGTTCAAGGTCCACCCGCTGTACGACAACAAGGGCCAGCCGATCGCCGCCGGGGAGTGGGGCTACACGTCCCGCGGCGGTGTCGAGCGCCAGCTGCGCCGTGCCGTCGACCTGCTGTCCCGGGCCGACCGGGCCGTCCACTCGCTGCCCCTCCGAGGCGCGCAGGCGAGGTGGTCGAGCCAGCTGGAGGAGCGCCGGGAGATGGCCGAGCGGGCGCTCACCTACGTCGAGCTGTACGGCGCGTACAGCGCGTGTGAGGCGATCTACGGCGTCGACCACCTGCTCGAGCTGCACGACGCCCTCGACGCGGACGACCGGCGCGACTTCGCGCTCGACCCCCGGGTCATCGACTGGACCAGGTACGTCGACGAGATCCACCTGCCGTCGGTCGTCAAGCAAGCTCGCGTCCGCACCGACGGCTCGAAGGGCGCGACGGAGGACCGGTCCACCCGGTTGCGCCGCCAGGTGCTCTCGCCGAGCCGGCACATGGCCGCGTTCGACCTCGAGAACACGCTGATCGCGTCGAACGTCGTCACGTCGTACGCGTGGCTCGCGAGCCGCCGCCTCGCCCCCGAGGACAAGGTGCGGCTGTCGCTCGGACTCGTCCGTGAGGCGCCCCGCCTGCTCGCGCTCGACCGCGTCGACCGCAGCGACTTCCTCCGCTACTTCTACCGGCGCTATGAGGGCGCTCCGGTCGACCAGATCCGCGAGGACTCGGTCGAGCTCATGTCCGACCTCATCCTCACCAAGTCGTTCCCGGCCGCGATCCGCCGAGTCCGCGAGCACCGCGCCCTCGGCCACCGCACCGTGCTGATCACGGGCGCGCTCGACTTCGTGGTCGAGCCGCTGCGGCCGCTGTTCGACGACATCGTCTGCGCCTCGATGGCCACCGAGAACGGCCGCTACACGGGGATGATGCACGACGCGCCGCCGACCGGTGAGAGCCGCGCGTCCGCGCTGTTCGAGTACGCCGAGGCCGAGGACCTGGACCTGCGCGAGGCGGTCGCCTACGCCGACTCGGCCAGCGACCTGCCGATGCTCGAGGTGGTCGGCTTCCCGGTCGCGGTGAACCCCGAGACCCGCCTCGCCGCGATCGCCCGCAAGCGGGGGTGGCTGGTCGAGGAGTGGCAGAAGGCATCGGGCGGCGCGGCGTCGCTGCTGCCACTGGCCGGCCACCGCGGCCCCACCCGGGAGCGCCCGTGAAGGCGGTCCTCTTCGAGCGGAAGCCGGCCCGCTACGCGGCAGCCGCGGTCGCCGGACGCATCGTGCCCGGGCGAGGCGCGTCGGTCGGCCCGCTCCGCCTCGCCGACGTGGACCCGCCCGAGCTCCCCGGTGACGGGTGGCAGCGGCTCCGACCGCGGCTGGCCGGCATCTGCGGCAGCGACCTCGCGACGATCGACGGTCGGTCCTCTCGCTACTTCGAGCCGATCGTGTCGTTCCCGTTCACACCCGGCCACGAGGTCGTCGGCGACCTCGACGACGGCACCCGGGCCGTGCTCGTCCCCGTCCTCTCCTGCGTGACCCGCGGCGTCGAACCGCTCTGCCCGGGCTGCGCGAGCAGCCAGATCAACCGCTGCGAGCGCATCGCCTTCGGGCACCTCGAACCCGGCCTGCAGACCGGGTTCTGCACGGACACCGGTGGCGGTTGGTCGATCGCCCTCGTCGCCCACGAGAGCCAGCTCCTCCCGGTGCCGAAGGCGATGCCCGACGAGCAGGCGGTGATGGTCGAGCCGACCGCCTGCGCAGTGCACGCGGCCCGCTCGTTGCGGGGTCCGATCGACACCGTGGCCGTCCTCGGCGCGGGCACCCTCGGGCTGCTCACGGTCGCCGCGCTGCGGGCCCACGCAGACGTCACCACGATCATGGTCACCGCCAAGTACCCGGCGCAACAGCGCCTGGCCACCGAGCTCGGCGCCGACTGGGTCGCCGCTCCCGCCGAGCTGGCGCGCGCCATCCGCTCGGCCACCGGGTCGTTCGTGGTCGGCGGTCGGCCCACCGGCGGCGCCGAGGTCGTGATCGACTGCGTCGGGTCCGCCGACTCGCTCACACAGGCGCTCGCGGTCACTCGGCCGGGCGGCGAGGTGCTCGTGGTCGGCATGCCCGGCCACACCAGCCTCGATCTCACCGCGCTGTGGCACCGCGAGACGGGGCTGCGGGGCTGCTACGCGTACACGGTCGACGACTTCGAGGCCGCCCTCGGTCTCGTCGGCGAGGCCGACCTCGGCCGGCTCGTCTCGGCCACCTACCCGCTGTCGCGCTACGAGGAAGCGGTCGACCACGCCGCCAACGCCGGTCGGCGTGGCGCGGTGAAGGTCGCCTTCGACCTCCGCGACGAGAAGGAGCGCACCCGCTGATGCCCCGTCCCGGCTTCGTCCTCGAGGTGGACGGATCGACGCCACCCATCCTCTTCCACCACGGAGAGGGCTTCCGGCTCGAGAAGCTGCCGGCCGGCCGCTCCCGGGTCGTGTACCCCGGCGAGCCGCTCGAGCCGATCGACGACGTCGACCAGGCCATCGAGGACGCGCTGCTGCACCCGCTCGACACCGACCCCCTGCCCGCGCTGCTCCGGCCGGACATGAAGCTCACGATCTGCTTCGACGACGTGTCGCTGCCGCTGCCGCCGATGAAGCGACCGGACATCCGCCAGCGGGTCATCGAGGCCGTGCTCGACATGGCTGCCGCGGCCGGCGTCGACGACGTGCACCTCATCGCCGCGCTCGCGCTCCACCGGCGCATGACCGAGAGCGAGCTGCGCCAGGCGGTCGGCGACCGCGTGTACGACGCGTTCGAGCCGAAGGGCCTCCTCTACAACCATGACGCGGAGGACCCCGACAACCTCTCGTTCCTCGGCACCACCGACAAGGGCGAGGAGGTCGAGATCAACAAGCGGGCCGCCGAGAGCGACCTCATCGTCTACGTGAACATCAACCTCGTGGCGATGGACGGCGGCCACAAGTCAACGGCGACCGGGCTCGCCAGCTACCGCAGCCTGCGCCACCACCACAACGTGAACGTGATGCGCCACAGCCGCTCGTTCATGGACCGGCACTCCTCCGAGCTCCACCACTCGAACTGGCGCATGGGCGAAGTCATCCGCAACGCGGGCGTGAAGATCTTCCAGATCGAGACGACGCTCAACAACGACACGTTCGGCCAGGACGGACCGATGTCGGTGCTGGCCAAGCGCGAGTGGGAGTGGTCGACGCGCGACCGTGCCGCGTTCGTCGGTCTGCAGCAGGGCGTGAAGCTGCTGAAGCCCGCGGCGCGCCGCAAAGCGTTCCAGACGTGGCGGGCGCCCTACGGGCTGACGTCGGTCACCGCAGGTGCGGTCGATCCCGTCCACGAGCGCACGCTCGAGCGCTGCTTCGAACAGCACCTCGTGTCGGTCGAGGGACAGACGGACATCCTCACGATGGGGCTGCCGTACATCTGCCCGTACAACGTCAACTCGATCATGAACCCGATCCTCGTGATGTGCCTGGGCCTCGGGTACTTCTTCAACATGTACCGCGGCAAGCCGCTGGTGCGCGAGGGCGGGGTGCTGATCATGACCCACCCCACGCCGTGGGAGTTCCACCCCGTCCACCACCCGAGCTACATCGACTTCTTCGAGCAGGTGCTGGCCGAGACCACCGACCCGCTCGAGATGGAGCAGCGCTACGAGAAGCAGTTCGCCGAGGACGAGTGGTACCGCCACCTGTACCGGACGAGCTACGCCTACCACGGCGTCCACCCGTTCTACATGTGGTACTGGGGGTCGCACGCGCTCGAGCACCTCGGCCGGGTGATCATCGTGGGCGGCGATCCGAAGGCCGTGCGCCGGCTCGGCTTCAAGCCGGCGAGCACGATGGCCGACGCGTTCGAGATGGCCTCCGACGTCGTGGGCGCGGCGCCGACCATCACCCACCTGCACAACCCACCGATCGTCATGGCCGACGTCACCTGATGGGGTCGTTGTCGAAGCTCTCGCCGGCGAAGGTCACCGCGCAGCTGCCGTTCCCGTACCGCGCGCCCACCGTCCCGCGCGGCGTCGAGCCGCTGCCCGAGGAGCCGAAGCTCGGCGCGCACTACGACACCGACTGGGCCCGCCGCTTCCCGGCCCGGTGGGCCCGGGCCGTCATCCTCGAGGCCGCGCTGCGGCCCGCGGTCCGGGTCCTCGCCGATCCCGAGCGGCGGGGCTACGACCGGCTGGCCGGGCTCGAGCCGCCGGTCATCTTCGCGGCGAACCACCACAGCCACGTCGACGCAGGCCTCCTGCTCACCTCGCTCCCCGAGCCGTTCCGCTACAAGGTCTTCGCCGCCGCGGCGGCCGACTACTTCTTCGTGAACCGGGTCGCGGCAGCCGCGTCCGCGCTGGCGCTCGGGGCGATCCCGATCGAGCGCTCCGAGGTGACCCGTCGCTCGGCCGACCAGTCGGCCGCCCTGCTCGACGACGGCTGGAACATGGTGATCTTCCCCGAAGGCGGGCGCAGCCCCGACGGCTGGGGTCAGCACTTCCGAGGTGGCGCGGCCTACCTGTCCACCCGCTGCGGCGTGCCGGTCGTGCCCGTGCACATGGAGGGCACCGGACGGATCCTGCCCAAGGGTCGCAATCGCCCCCGCCCGGGCCGCACCCGGGTCACGTTCGGCACCCCGATGCGGCCCGCGGACGGTGAGAGCAGCCGCCGCTACGCGGCCCGCATCGAGGACGCCGTCGCTGCGCTGGCCGACGAGGTCTCCCACGACTGGTACACCGCGCGGGTGCGGGCCCACGCCGGCCAGAGCCCGGATCTCACCGGTGCCGACCTCGGTGGCTGGCGCCGCACCTGGGCGCTCGGCGACCGCAAGCCCATCCGAGCCCGCAAGCGCCGCTGGCCGGATCTCTGAAGGCAATACCGGTCGGATTCCGACCGGTATTGCCTTCAGAAGAGGTTGGTCAGCGCGGGGTAGCGGTTGGCGTTCGAGATGACGTCGGACGGGTCGACGCCGAGGACGCCTTCGAGCACCGCGCCGTAGACGGACCGGAAGTCGATGCCGGGACGGAGGTCGCCCTCGTCGAGGTTCGTGAGCGACGGCGTGTCGCCGTGGAAGCCGGCCTTGACCTGGCTGCCGCACACGAGCACCGGTCCGGCGCGGCCGTGGTCGGTCCCTGCGCTGCCGTTCATCGCCACCCGCCGACCGAACTCGCTGTAGACGAGCACGGTGACCGGCCGGTCGGCCATCCGCCGGAGGAACGGGCCGACGCCGGCATCGAGCGCAACCATGAGCCGGTCCCGGGTTCCCTTCTCGTCGGCGTGGGTGTCGAAGCCGCCCATCTGCGCGGAGTACACCCGGGTCGGTAGGCCGCCTTCGATCAGCGAGGCCACCAGCGCGAGCTGCGCCGCGAGGCCGACCGGCTCGACGGGATCGTCGTCGTTTGACCGCGCCGCATCGCGGATCGTCGACACCCGCTTGTCGACCGCGAGCATGTCGGTGCCGGCCTGCGCGGCGGCCACCAGGAGGGGCGGTCCCTCGATACCGGCCGACATCGTGGCGAACCGCTCGGCGATGGTCGGGTTCGGCAACGGCGTCTCCTCGACGGGGATCACCGAACCCGTCGCCTTCGCTCCCTGCAGCAGCAACGGGAGGCTGTCGCCGACCGAGATCGCCCGGAACGGGTCCCGCGGACCGTGGTCGAGCCAGCGGCCGAGCCAGCCGGTCGACATGTCGGCCTCCCCGGCTGACTGCCACACGTCCATGCAGTGGAAGTGGCTGCGATCCAGGTCGGAGAACCCGACGCCCTGCACGACCGCGACCCGCTGCGCGTCCCACTCCCGCTTCAGCTGCGTCAGCGCGGGATGGAAGCCCATGCCCTCGCCGAGGTCGAGCACCTCCGCCTCGGTGCGGGCGAGCTCACCGCGCGTCGACCGGTAGACCGGATCGGCGGCCGGGATCACCGTGTCGAGCCCGTCGTTGCCGCCGTAGAGGCTGACGACCACCAGCGTGCCGTCCCCACCTCCGCTCACCGCCCCGGCCGACGACGTCTGCGTGGTCGTCGGGTGCAGCGAGACGTCGTGGTCGCCCGAGCTGCACGCACCGAGCGCGATCGCCGCGCCGGTGCCGGCCAGGCCGGTCAGGAACTGCCGTCGGGTCACCGCCATCGCACGTCGCCTCCTACGCCAGCAGGTGCTCGGGAGCCACGAGCGCGAGGGTCACGAGGGCCTGCGGGTCGTCGGCGGCGGAGCGCAGCGCCGACGTCGTTGCGCCGGTCCACGCGCCGATACCGAGGCGCCGGCCCATCGCCTCGACCCGCGCCGCCCCACCGCGGCCCTCGACCGCGCCCGGCGCCAGCGCGGCGAGGCGCGCGGCCACCTCGAGCCGGGCCTGGGCCGCGCCGGTGGTCAACCACGCACGGTTGGCCGGCCAGCCACCCACGCTGGGCGGCGCGAACGGCACCTGCCCGAGCGTCCGGAGCGGCACGACGAGGCGCGGGTCGTGCGGATCGATGCCGAGAGAGCGGCACGACCCCACCAACCACTCAACCGGTTGCTTCACGAGGCCGATACGAGTCGCGTCGGCCCGGAACTCGTCGTGCGCGAACAGCCGGGGCATCAGCGCGCCCACGTCGAGCTCCGGCCGGCTCCCATCGGCCAGCTCCACGACCACCGGGTCGTCGGCCATCGCGGGCCGCGCCAGGCGGCTCCACAGCCGGGACACGACGAAGGGGATCGACGCCGGGTCGGAGGTCGCGATGCGCACGACGTCCGAGCCGTTCCAGGGTCCGGTCTGACCGAGGTAGGTCTTCACGCCGTCGTCGTGGAGGGCGGGCACGGTGATGACCTGGTCGC
>JAFBAD010000069.1 GCA_019247975.1 Acidimicrobiia bacterium | reverse complement strand
CCTGCTGCGGGGCTGGAAGGTCGCCGCGCTCCACACCGTGCCGCTCGCCGTCGTCTACTGCGTGTGGGCGCTCATCGAGCACCCCGCCACGACGGCGACGGGCTACGGCTACCCGACGATCGGCGATGTCGCGGAGTGGTTGCGCAGCACCGCAACAGGCACGTTCACCTCCCTCGGCCGGTTCGACCTCCTCGCGATCGCGCTCGCGGTGCTGTTCATCGTCGGCCTCTTCTTCGCATGGCGACCGAGAGAAGGCGGCTGGCGGCGGTCACGGGTCGCGCTCCCCCTCGGCCTCCTCGTCGGGCTGCTCGCGTTCTCGCTCTCGTCGGTGCTCGGCCGCTGGCCGTTCGGCACCGACTTCTCCCGCGCCAGCCGGTACCTCTACGTGGCCGCCGGGCTCGCGCTGCCCGCGATCGCCGTCGCCGCCGACGAGGTCGCGCGGCGATGGCGGGTCCTCACGCCCGTCGTCATGGCCCTCTTGCTCATCCCGATCCCGTTCAACCTCGACGGCTTCCGTGACGACGTGTTCTTCGGACGGCGGTACTTCGACAGCGAAGAGCGCCTCATCACCACCGCGGTGCGGATGCCGTTCGCCCGCGAGGTCCCACGGGGCGTGCGCGTCGTTCGCGATCCGTACCTCCAGGACGTGACCATCGGGTGGTTGCTCGCCGCCGAGAAGGGCGGGCGGCTCCACCCGTCCACGGGACCGGTGAGCGAGCGGGAGGCGAACGAGCTGCGGGTCCGGCTCGGCGTCGCGGAGTGGCTCAGCGGGTCGCCCCCCGGCCACTGCCGGAAGGTGCGCGGGGCGCTCATGCTGCAACCAGCCAAGGGCGCGAGCTACGTGATCCGCGGACCGGTCGACATCTCGACCGTCGGCGCGAACGGCCGCGAGACCTCCGATCGCGTCGCCTACCTACCGGCCGACGGCCCGCATCTGACCGTCGAGCTGCCCGATCTCCACCTCCGGGTCGCTCCTCGTCTCGGCCAGCGCAGCTTCGTCTGGTGCGACGGAGCCGGGCCCTGACCCACCAGTAGGTTCGGCCCGATGCATCGTGGCTCCCTGACGCTCGCCGGCGCCGTCCTCCTGCTCGCCGTCACCGCCCTGAACGGCTGCAGCGGTGACACCGGCACGCCAGAGTCGATCGTCCACCGTCGACCGAACCTCGTCTACATCGTGGTCGACGACCTCGATCAGACCTCCACTCCCATGTGGGCCGCGCTGCCGCAGACGAAGAAGCTCATCGCCGACCGGGGCATGACCTTCCAGAACAACTTCGCCACCGATCCGGTGTGCTGCCCGGCCCGAGCCACGCTGCTCACCGGGATGTACCCGCACAACACCAACGTGTACGAGAGCAGCGTCGGGCTTGCCGCGTTCAAGGCCGGCGCCGCGAAGAAGACCGTCGGGGTGCGGCTGAAGGCGGCCGGCTACACCACGGCGTTCATGGGGAAGTACCTCAACGGCTACGAGCTCGATCCGAGCTACGTGCCGCCGGGCTGGGACGAGTGGTTCGGCCTCGCGGGCAAGCGCTTCCTGACCGGCTTCAACTACGAGGCGAACCACAACGGCACGATCGAGAAGTACGGCCACCGTGCGGCGGACTACCAGACCGACGTCATCGCTCGGAAGGCCCGCGAGTTCGTCGCCTCGGCGACGCAGGAGAAGGACCACGCGCCGTTCCTGCTGACGCTCTTCCCCTCCGCGCCCCACGCGCCGCTCGGTCCAGCGCCGCGCGACAAGGACAACGAGTACAAGGACGATCCGCTCCCGCCGCGCAAGAACTACGACGAGAAGGACGTGTCCGACAAGCCCATCTGGTTGCGCGAGGGGTTCCCGCCGCTCTCGGCGATCGACAAGAAGAACCAGGTCACGGAGTACCGGCGCAGGCTCGGTTCGCTCCTCGCGGTCGACGACATGGTCGGGTCGCTCGAGACGCAGCTGCGCAAGAGCGGCGACCTCGACAACACCGTGTTCGTCTTCACCAGCGACAACGGCTACAGCTTCGGGTCACATCGGATCCCAGGGAAGGAGGCGCCCTACGACGAGCTGGCCCGCGTACCCCTGGCGATCGCCGGTCCGGGCATAAAGCACGGCACCGTCGACCAGCTCACCGCCCACATCGACATGGCGCCGACCCTCTACGACCTCGCCGGCGTGCCGATCCCCTCCGACGTCGACGGCCGCTCGTTGCTCCCGTTGTTCCAGGGCCGCGATCCCGCCTGGCGGAAGGACTTCCTGATCGAATATCGGCTGAGCCCGAAGCTGCAGCTCCACACCTACGCGGACGTTCAGCACTACGTGACCATGCCCGGCAAGAAGCGACGCCTCGTCCCCGACTACCGAGCGGTGCACAGCGAGAACTCGTTGTACGTCGAGTGGTACCAGGGCACCCAGCACGACTACGAGCTCTACGACGAGCGCAAGGACCCGTACCAGATGAACAACCTGATGGCGGATCCGACCTACGCCTTCACCCATGCGAAGACGATCTCCGCGCTGCACGACCGGCTCGCCGCGCTCGCGGCGTGCACGGGCGCGTCCTGCCGCTGAGGTTGCTAGGCGACGGCTTCCGCGGCGCGGTCCTTGGCGACCTCGTCGAGCTCCTCGTACTCCTCGCCGGTGTCGACCCAGTCCTCGAACTGGGTGACGCCGAGGGTGTCGAAGCGCTTGCGCAGCCAGCCGTCGTTGGCGTCGAGCAGACCGAGCTTCTTCGTGTTCGGCACGATCTTCGAGAACAGGAGCTGCTGGAACGGGTCCTGGTTCTTGATCTCGGCCGGTACGTCGAAGACCTTGATGGCGTCCTTCACGGAGATGCCCATCCGCTCCCACACCTCCTGCTGGAGGAAGCGGTCGCGCATGCCGACCGCGGCCTCGAACGCGAACTCCTGGCGCTCGAGCATCTCTGCGTCGGTCAGGCCGTCGTAGAACTCCTTGAGCGACAGCACGCCGAAGGCGACGTGGCGGGCCTCGTCGCTCATCACGTAGCGGAGGAGCTGGCGCAGCAGCGGGTCCGGCGTGGTCTGGTACGCCATGCCGAACGCCGCGAGGGCGAGGCCCTCGACCATGATCTGCATGCCGAGGTAGGTCATGTCCCAGCGGCTGTCGTTGATGATGTCGTCGAGCAGCATCCGCAGGTGGGCGTTGATCGGGTAGTGCCCGTTCAGCTTGGTGTCGAGGTACTTGGCGAAGACCTCGACGTGGCGGGCCTCGTCCATCACCTGCGTCGCCGCGTAGTACTTGGCGTCGATCCACGGCACGGTCTCGACGATCTTCGCGGTGCACACGAGCGCGCCCTGCTCGCCGTGCATGAACTGCGACAGCGACCAGTTCTGGCCCTCGATCGAAGCGGCGAGCCACTCCTTGTCGCCCCACTTGGCGAAGGGCGTGCCCTCGAAGGTGATGCCGGCCTCGGCCCGGGTGGCCTTGTCGAGCTCCATCATCATCTTGGCGAACTCCTCCTGATCGACGTCGGTCGACCAGTCGAGGTCCGTCTCACCGTTCCACTGGGAGTGCTTGGCCTTCTCGTACAGCTTGTTGAGGGCCGGGCGCTTCCCCTTCTCGTAGTCCCACGTGAAGATCGCTTCCGCGTTGTCCTTCACGGTGTGGATGGCCTCGGCCTCCTCCGTGTTGGTGATGGCCAGGATCGCGTTGATGTCGTTGACATCGTCACGGCCCAGGATCTCGGCGTCGGTGGACATCGGTCAGCCTTCCTTTGCAGATGCAGGTGCAGGTGGTTCGGTGATGCGAAGTGCGGTCACGAGGTGGGCGATGAGCTGCTCCCACGGCGCAGCGGCCGGGAGGGGCGCGTCGAACGCCTCGAACAGCAAGAAGCCGAAGCCGACCGCGTGGCAGAAGGTCACGAGCGCCTCGGTGTCGAGCTCGGCGCTGATGCCGCCGCCCGCCTTCGCGGCTTCGATGATCTCGGCGAGACGGTCGTGGCGCTCGCCCATGCGCTCGCGCAGCAGTGCAGCGACGACGGGATCGCGACGAGCGGCCACGAAGGCTTCGAGCAGGAGGGGCTCGCCGGAGGTCGGCGTGCGGTCGACGAGGTGGCCGCCGACGACGGTGAGGATGTCCTCCGCACGACCTTCGAAGCGGTGGTCGGCGAAGAGCGCCTCGAGCTCGTCGGGGGTGCGCGCGTCGAGCGCCGAGGCCAGCAGATCGGCCTTGCCGGTGAACCGGCTGTAGATCGCACCGGTGGTCACGCCGGCCCGGCGGGCGATCTCCGCGACGCCCGCACCTTCGAAGCCCCGCTCGGCGAACACCTCGGCCGCCGCATCGAGCAGGCGCAGCCCGATCTCGTCTGCTCCCGGCCGGTCGGGGGTTACCCGGGGGTCATCGGCGGCGGCGATGGCGGCCATCACCCGGATAATAACGGTCATTATCGGCCGCTGAACAGGCGGTGCGACCGAAGTCACACCGGCGCTCGACCGGTGGTCGGGCGGGCTCGGCCGCTCGGTTAGCTTCCTGTCCGACGAGCCGAGGTGCACGGCCGTCGACCACCTGACAGAGGGAGGACGCTGGTGCGTCAACGACGTTGGTCAGGGCTTGCAGCCCTGGTCGCGATGGTGCTTGTGATCGGGGCCACGGCCTGCGGGGACAGCGGTGGGAGCGACGCTGCGACCTGCCAGGGCAAGACCGGTCAGCCATCGTCGACGAAGGCGGTGGGCGGCGAGACCGCTGACGGCGCCGGCAAGAAGGTCGGCATCGTGCTCGACATCGGCGGCAAGAACGACAAGTCGTTCAACCAGGCGGCCGCGGCCGGCCTGGCACAGGCCCAGAAGGACTTCGGCGTGCAGACCAAGCTGCTCGAGCCGAACAAGGACGGGTCCAACCGCGAGGAGCTGCTGCGCTCGCTGGCCGACGACGGCTACCAGTACATCATCGGCAACGGGTTCCTCTTCGCCGACAGCCTGAAGAAGGTCGCGGCGGACTACCCCGACATCAGCTTCGGCATCACCGACGACGCGTCGTTCACGGCGCCGAACGTGACGTCCCTCGTCTTCACCGAGGAGCAGGGTTCGTACCTCGTCGGCGCGGCGGCCGCGCTCACCTCGAAGACCGGCACGATCGGCTTCGTCGGCGGCGTGACCACCGACCTGATCAAGAAGTTCGAGGCCGGTTACGTGGCGGGCGCGAAGGCAGTGAACAAGGACATCGACGTCAAGATCAAGTACATCAGCAACCCGCCGGACTTCAGCGGGTTCACCGACCCGGCGTCGATGAAGCCGATCGCCGAGGGCATGTACGAGGGCGATGCGGACGTCGTGTACCACGCCGCGGGTCTCTCGGGCACCGGCCTCTTCCCCGTCGCGGCGAAGCAGGATCGGCTTGCGATCGGCGTCGACTCCGACCAGTACCAGCAGGTGCCGGCCGCGCAGCAGAAGTGCATGCTGACCTCGATGCTGAAGCGGGTCGACATCGCGGTGTACGGCTCGATCAAGGACTTCCTCGACGGCAACCTGAAGACCGGCGAGCGTCGCCTCGACCTGAAGTCCGGCGGCATCGACTTCAGCACCGACGGCGGTCAGCTCGACGGCATCAAGGACAAGCTGGACGACTACAAGCAGAAGATCATCAGCGGCGAGATCAAGGTCCCGACCAAGCCTTGACCCTCCAGGCCTGCCTCGATCTCGTCCCGGCCTGATCGTGTCCGACCGCGCAGCTCGACTGTCGTCTCCGGCGGTCGAGCTGCGCGGGATCACGAAGCGGTTCCCCGGCGTCGTCGCCAACCAGGACGTCAACCTCCGGGTCGAGAAGGGCGAGATCCACGCTGTCGTCGGCGAGAACGGCGCCGGCAAGTCGACGCTGATGAAGATCCTGTACGGGATGTTGCGTCCCGACTCGGGGACCATCTCGATCGACGGCCGTGACGTCACCTTCAAGAGCCCGCACGACGCGATCGAGGCCGGCGTGGGCATGGTGCACCAGCACTTCATGCTCGCCGACAACCTGACCGTCCTCGAGAACGTGATCCTCGGGAACGAGCCGAGCCGGCTGGGTCGGATCGACACGGACGCGGCCAAGGAGCGGATCGCCGAGCTCGGGCGGTCCTACGGGCTGCCGGTCGAACCCGATCGCCGCGTCGAGGAGCTCGGCGTGGGCGCGCGCCAGCGGGTCGAGATCCTGAAGGTGCTCTTCCGCGGTGCGAGCATCCTCATCCTCGACGAGCCCACCGCGGTCCTCGTGCCCCAGGAGGTGGCCGAGCTCTTCGCCAACCTCGAGGAGCTCAAGCGCGAGGGGCTCACCACCATCTTCATCTCGCACAAGCTCAACGAGGTCCTCACCGTCGCCGATCGCATCACGGTCATCCGGGCCGGTTCCACGGTGACGACGGTGGAACCGGCGGAGACCAGCGCCCGCCAGCTGGCGCAGCTCATGGTCGGGTCGGAGCTGCCGACGCCGGAGACCCGCGAGTCGACCGTGACCGATCGGGTGGTCCTCGGCGCTCAGCACCTCACCGTGCGGGCGCCCGACGGTCGGGTGGTGCTCGACCACTGCTCGTTCGACGTGCACGCCGGCGAGATCGTCGGCGTCGCCGGCGTCGAGGGCAACGGGCAGACCGAGCTCATCGACGCGCTGATGGGTCTGGCCCCGGACGTCCAGGGCACGGTGCGCCTCGGCGAGGACGACATCACCCTCTGGGACACCCGCCGCCGGCGCGAGCACGGCCTCGGCTACGTCCCCGAGGACCGCCAGCGCGACGGCCTCCTGCTCGGCGCGCCGTGCTGGGAGAACGACGTGCTCGGCCACCAGACCGAGTCGACGTTCTCCCGTGGACCGTGGATCGATCGCATCCGGGCCCGCCGCCACGCCCGCAAGGTCGTCGACGACTTCGACGTGCGCACGCCGAGCATCGACGTCACCGCCAACGCGCTGTCCGGCGGGAACCAGCAGAAGCTGATCATGGGCCGGGAGCTGACCGCGTCACCGCGCGCCCTCATCGCCGCGCACCCGACCCGCGGCGTCGACGTGGGCGCGCAGGCTGCGATCTGGGACCACCTGCGCGACGCTCGGCGCAACGGGCTCGCCGTGCTGCTCGTGTCGGCCGACCTCGAGGAGCTGATCGGCTTGTCCGACTCCCTCTTCGTCCTCTTCCGAGGCAGCATCGTCGCCCACCTGGACCCGGCCACGGTCACGCCCGAGAGCCTCGGCTCGTACATGACCGGCACGACGCCCGACGCCGCGGCATGAAGCTCAACCGCGTCGGGCTCGCCATCGCCGCTCCGGCGCTCGCGCTGGCCATCTCGCTGCTCGTCGCGGTGGTGGTGCTGCAGATCAGCGGCAGCAACCTCGGCGAGGTCTGGTCGCTGATCGTGGACAAGGGCTTCACCCTCCGGTCGCTGCTGCTCACGCTCAACCGGGCCGCGCCGTACTACATCTCCGGCGTCGCGGTCGCGGTCGGGTTCAAGATGAACCTCTTCAACATCGGCGTGGAGGGCCAGTACCGGCTGGGAGCGCTGCTCGCCGCCGCAGCCGGTGCGGCGATCGCGCTCCCGGGACCGCTGCACCTCGTGTTCATCTTCCTCGTCGCGATGGCCGTCGGTGGTGCGTGGTCGCTCATCGCCGGCGTGCTGCGGGTGACCCGGGGGGTGAGCGAGGTGATCTCGACGATCATGCTCAACGCCATCTCGTTCGGGCTGACCGCGTTCATGCTCACCCGCTGGTTCCAGGCCGCGAAGACGGGGACCACCGACTACACGGTCGGCACGAAGCCGATCTCCTCGTCGGGCCACCTCCCCCATCTCGACCGCCTGGTCACCGGGCTCGGGTTGACCATGCCGCGCGGCGTGCAGCTCCAGTCGTTCATCGTGATCGCGGTGATCGTCGGCGTCGTCTACTGGTTGCTCGTCTGGCGGACCCGGCTCGGGTTCGACCTGCGGGCGTCCGGTCTGAGCCCGGCCGCGGCGCGAGCCAGTGGCGTGAGCGCCCGGCGCATGGTGCTCATCGCCATGGGCGTGTCGGGCGCGTTCGCCGGGCTGGTCGGCCTCAACGGGATCCTCAGCGAGGCGCCGTTCCGCTACACCGACGACGCCGTCACCGCCGGCCTCGGGTTCACCGGCATCGCCATCGCGCTGCTCGGACGCAACCACCCGGTGGGCATCGCCTTCGGCTCCATGTTGTGGGCGTTCATGGACGTCCTGCGCACGCCCCTCGCCCAAGCCGACCTGCCCAACGAG
>JAFBAD010000382.1 GCA_019247975.1 Acidimicrobiia bacterium | reverse complement strand
GGTCGTAGCGCCAGGCGTGGTAGCGGCAGCGGATGGAGCTATCGGTGAAGCGCCCGGCACCGGTGGCGAGACGGGTGCCGCGGTGCAGGCACGCGTTGTGGTGGGCGGCGAGCTCGCCGCCATCGGTGCGCACGACGAGGACCGACTGATCGCCGATCGCGTACTCGACGAAGTCGCCGGGCTCCGCGACCTGCTCCTCCCGGCACGCGATCTGCCACACCCGGGGCCAGAGCCTTTCCAGCTCGAGGTCGAGGAACGCCTGCGAGACGTACCGCTCCTTCGGGAGGAACCCGTCCTCGCCGACCAGCATCGACGCGAGCTCCGCAGCCACTGCAGCATCATCGACGCTGTGGACCCGACCTTCAATCTCGCCGACCTGTTCGAGCTGGTCGCCGGCGCGATCTCCGAGCGTGAGGCACTGACCTGCGGCGACGTGCGCCTCACCTACCGGGAGCTCGACGAGCGGGCCACCCGCCTGGCCGATGCGTTCGCGACCGAGCTCGGCGTCAGGCCCGGCGACCACGTCGGCCTCGACCTCTACAACTGCTGCGAGTACGTCGAGGCGACCTTCGCCTGCTTCAAGCTGCGGGCGGTCCCGATCAACGTCAACTACCGCTACGTGGCGGCGGAGCTGGCGTCGCTGTTCGACAACGCGGACCTCGTCGGGATCGTGTGCGACGCCCGGACCGTCGACGAGGTGCGGGCCGCGGCGGCCGACCGCTGGGTGGTGCAGACCGGCGAGCGGTACGAGGCGCTCGTCGCGGCCGGGTCACCGTCGGCGACGTTCCCGGCGCGCTCCGGCGATGACCACTACGTCCTCTACACCGGTGGGACGACCGGCATGCCCCGCGGTGTGGTCTGGCGCCACGAGGACATCTTCTTCACCGCGCTGGGATCCGGGAACCCGGGCGGGCCGCCGATCACCCGGCCCGGGGAGATCGCGGGACACGCCCGCACCAACCGCGTCCAGCGGCTCGCGCCCTACCTGCAGGACGGCGACCGCGGCTGCGAGGAGTTCGTGGCGATGTCGGTCGGTCCGCTCATGCACGCCAGCGGCCAGTGGATGGCGTTCGGCACGCTGCTCGGAGGGGGCCGGGCCGTCCTCTACGACGAACCGCACCTCGACCTCGCGAAGGTGCTCGACCTCGTCGAGCGCGAGCGGATCGTCATGCTCAGCCTGATCGGTGACACCGCAGCGCGGCCACTCGTGCAGGCGCTCGAGGCGGACCCCGGCCGCTGGGACACCACGTCGCTGCGACTGCTCGGTTCCGGCGGCTCCATCCTCACCGCCGAGATGCGCGAGCGGCTGCTCGCCGCGCTCCCCACCGTGCTCGTCATCAACGAGGCGGTCGGTTCGTCGGAGGCACCGGTGCAGGCCCTGGCCACCGCGATGCGGGGCGCGCCGACGGTCCAGTCGCTGGCGTTCACCGCACGCGAGGGCGTCACGATCGTGCTCGACGACGAGCTCCGACCGGTCGAGCCCGGCTCCGGCACCGAGGGGTGGCTCGCGGCCGGCGGCCGGGTGCCGCTCGGCTACTACAACGACCCCGAGAAGACCGCTCGGACGTTCGTGACCGTCGACGGCACCCGCTACTCGATCCCCGGTGACCGGGCCGTGGTCGAGGCGGACGGCACCATCCGCCTGCTCGGCCGGGGAGCGCTCTGCATCAACACCGGCGGCGAGAAGGTGTACCCCGAGGAGGTAGAGGCCGTCCTCCAGGCCCATCCGGCGATCGAGGACGCGGTCGTGGTCGGGCTGCCCGACGAGCAGTGGGGCCAGCGGGTCGCCGCCGTCGTCGCGTCGCCCGACGGCATCACCTCGGCCGAGGTGGAGGCGCACTGCCGCGCGTCGCTCGCGGGGTACAAGGTGCCGCGCACGGTGGCCGTGGTCGACCACGTCGAGCGCAACCCCGCCGGCAAGGCCGACTACCGCTGGGCCGTCGAGGTCGCGGGGCTCAGAGCTTGACCATCGCCTTGCCGATGTTGCCGCCGGTGAAGATGCTGTTCAGGGCGTCGGGGCAGCGTTCGAGCCCGTCGAAGACCGCCTCCCGGACGCGGATGCGACCGTCGTCCGCCCACCCGCGGAGCCGGCCGAAGATCTCCTCGAAGCGGTCCCAGTGGTTGAAGGTGATGAAACCGGTCATCGTCGCCTCGCGGCTCATCAGGTTCGTGTAGTTCCGCGGGCCGGGCAGCTTGCCCTCGAGGTAGGAGGCGATGGCGCCGCACAGCACGACCCGGGCGCGCGGTGCGATGCCGCCCAGCACGACGTCGAGGATGTCGCCGCCGACGTTGTCGAAGTACACGTCGACCCGCTTCGGGCAGTGGTCCTTGAGCTGCGCCTTCAGGTCGCCGGCCTTGTAGTTGATGCACGAGTCGAAGCCGAACTGCTCGACGGCGGCCGTGCACTTCTCGTCCGATCCCGCGATGCCCACGACGCGGCCGGCCCCCATGATGCGGGCGATCTGTCCGGCGATGCTGCCGGTGCCACCTGCGGCCGCGCTCACGAGCACCGTGTCACCCTCGTTCGGCGCGCCGAGCTCCATGCCCAGGAACGCGGTGACGCCGGCACTGGAGTACAGCGAGAGGTACCGCTGCGGTTCGACGTCGCGGGCGACCTTGGTGGTGAGGATGTCGTCCTGGCAGACGACGTAGTCCTGCCAGTTGCCGAGCGACGTCACGATGTCACCGACCTCGTAGGCGTCGCAGCGGGTCTCGACGATCTCGGAGACCGAGGAGCCCTTCACGACGTCGCCGATGGCGACCGGTTCCATGTAGCCGCCCTCGCTGCCGGTCAGCCAGTTGCGCATCGCGGCTTCCATCCCGAGGTACAGGTTCCGCGCGAGGGCCTCGCCCTCGTGCAGCTCCGGCATCGGCGAGGTCACCAGCTCGACGTCGTCTGGCGCCAGCAGGCCCTGCGGCCGGCGGCGGAGGAGGATCTGGCGGTTCTGGTCGGACATCGGGTGGAGCTTCTCACTTCGGTGAGCCGCTCCACCCGACCGACCGGCCGGACCCGACCGTCAGATCACGGGCTCGTCGTAGGTGCGCTGGACGACGACGCCCGGGCGGTTGGTCACGAGGGTGGCCCGGCGCCGGGTGGTGCTGAGCACGATCCCGACGACGAAGCCGACCGCGCCGGCGATCATCAGGATCAGGCCGATCATGGCCAGGTTGACGTCGTTGACGTGATCGGCGACCGCGTAGCGCAGGATCGCCCCGGTCGCCGCGATGAGGATGCTCACTCCGATGGTCATTCCGCCCGTTCTCCTTGTGTTCGTTCAGTGGCAGCGTGGTGACGCTGAGCGAACATGTACCCCCGGTGCGGCGGCGGAGAACCCACATATTCCGGCGACCGGGTAGGGCCGTCGCCGCGCCGCTCGCATGCAGTAGAACCGGGCGTTCCCGCTGACCCAGGAGAGCCACCGATGTCGGAACCGCTCGTGCTCGTGGAGGCCGAAGGGCCGGTCCTCGTCGTCACGATCAACCGTCCCGAGAAGAAGAACGCGGCCAACGCCGAGGTGCTCTGCCGCCTCTACGACGCCTGGGTGCGGCTCGACACCGACGACGACCTGCGGGTCGCGATCCTCACCGGCAAGGGCGACACCTTCTGCGCCGGCATGGACCTGGCCGAGATCGGG
>JAFBAD010000348.1 GCA_019247975.1 Acidimicrobiia bacterium | reverse complement strand
ATCGGCCTGGTGCTGGCCCTCGCCGGATGACCCACCCCAAGGCGACATTGGCCCGGTCGCCCGCGCATGGCGCGGTGAACGGGGCCGATTTCGTGCTGGGGGTGGTGCTCGCGGTGCTCGCTCTCTCGGTGGCGGTGGCCGGCTGCGGGAGCCAGGCCCACCTGGACATGGCGAAGGCACGGAGCGAGATCGCCCGCTCGCTCTCGTCGACCTACGCGGTGGACGTGGGCGCGGTGCGCTGCCCCGGCACGGTCGACGCGGAGGATGGCGGCACGTTCGCGTGCACCGTGTCGATCAGTGGCCAGCCGCTCACCGTGGACGTGCACCAGCGAGGCGACGCGGGCGCCCTGCGGGTGGTCCCCACCGCGGCGGTGCTGCGGGTCGCGCAGGTGCAGGCCGATCTGCTCGACCGGCTGGCCGAGCAGCTGCGGGACGGGCACGCCAAGGCCGACTGCGGTCATGACCCCGTGCGGGTCGTCGTCCCGGGCCGCTCCTTCGAGTGCCAGGTCAGCGCGAAGGGCACGATCCGCTCGGTCATCGTCCACGTGCGCGACGTGAACGGCAGCCTCACCTTCGAGCTGCGGTGAGCGAGACCTCGTGATCGGAGCGGTCGAAGACGACCACGCGGTCGCGGCCTGACTCCTTGGCCAGGTAGAGCGCGGAGTCGGCGGACTGCATGACGGTGATCGCGTCGCGGCCGGCTGCATCGGCCAGCCCGGCGGAGAAGGTCTGTCCCTGCGGGGTCGACGCCCGCAGGCGCTCGAGCACCATCGCCCCGCCTTCGAGGTCGGTGTTCGGCAGGGCGAGCGCGAACTCCTCGCCGCCCCAGCGGGCGAGGAGGTCGGTCGGGCGGAGCTGCGCGCTCCACGCGGCGCTGGCCTCCTTGAGGAGGCGGTCGCCGGCCAGGTGGCCGTGCTCGTCGTTGAACCACTTGAAGTGATCGAGGTCGAGCAGCGCGACGACGAGCGGCGAGCCGGTCCGATCGGCCCGGCTGAGCTCCATCGCGAGGTGGTCGTCCCACCGCCGGCGGTTGGCCAGACCGGTCAGCTCGTCGTGGCGCGAGAGGCGGGTGACCCGCTCGAGCAGGTCCTTGCGCTCGATCGTGCCCGCGGCCTCCGAAGCGAGGAGGAGCACGGCGTGGCGGGTGTCGGCGGGCGGCCGGCGTCGGGGTTCGGACCAGCCGAGCGTCACGAGCCCGAACGGCGTCTCGCCGCGCATGATCGGCTGGTGGAGCACCGAGCGGAACGGGGCCGCGTCGTGGTCGGTGTGCTCGACGAAGAGCGGCGCGCCTCCGGCGAGCACCAGGTTCCACGAGGACGGCCCGTCGCCTCCCGGTCGCGCCGCCTCGGTGTCGGTGGACGCGGTGATGCGCAGCCGTCCGGTGGCGTCGACCTCCGAGAGCACGACGATGTCGGCCCGACCGATGCGCCTGGTGCCGTGGCACAACGTGTCCCGCACGTCGTCGGTGTCGGTGAGGCGCTGGGTGAGCGCCACGACCGAGGTGAGCATCGTCTCGTGCGAGCGGACCCTGCGGATCAGGCGCTGCACGGTGATCGCGGTGACGCTGTACACGAGGGTCGACAGGGTGCCCGCCCGCCATCCGGCGACCGGGTACTCCGTGCCGCCGATGAGGACGATGGGCAGGACCATCGTGAGCGCGACGGCGGCGATGGTGAGCGCGAGGTCGACGGTGCGGGCGTACAGCGCCTGCCAGATGATCGGGAGCAGCAGCAGCGGTGCGTAGCCCGACAGCGAGCCGCCGCCCGACTGGCGCAGCATGGCGACCGCGGCGCAGAAGCCGATCACCATCGAGAACTTGGCGAACTCCGGCAGCCGGTGCCACGGCACGAAGGAGATCGCGGCGGCGGTGACCACGAAGAAGGCGGCGGCAGCGATCAGGTAGACCTCCCGCCGCTCGCTGATCGGCGGAATGATCGCGAGGGGGAACGCCACGACGACAGCGACGAGGAACAACCCCATGCGCTTCGCCCGCGCTTGCCAGCTCTCCTGTGGAGGCGACGCAATCAGCGTCATGCGTGCCTCTATCGGGTGATTCGGCCGGTTCCTGAGGATGTGGGGGCCTCGTCCCAGCGAACCGTGAAGCAGCGGTCGTCGAGCCGGCCTTCGGCCATCCGGGGCCAGAGGTGCGCCGCGCCCCGTCGGGTCATCTCCGTCCAGCGCAGGCAGTCAGGGGCCGCGACCCGGCGGACGACCTGGCGGATGCCGGAAGCGTGGATCACGTAGCCGGCCCACGTGCCCGGGTAGTCCTTGGTGGAGCCGACGGTTGTGACGGTGACCGGGCCGTGCGTCCGCCGCCGGTTGCGGTGGGTGTGGCCCGACGTCACGAGGCTGCGCGGCTGCGCCGCGGCCAGCTGGTCGAGGAACCGCTCGCTGTCGTCGCGGACGATGCCCGGCGGCCAGAAGGGCGGCTCGGGCCGGTCCTCGAGCTGGTGGTGCAGCAGCACGATCGCCACGGGTCCACCGGCCGCCTCCTCGGCGATGCGTCCGGCCAGCTCGGCGTCGATGACCCCACGGTGGTGACCGGTCTGCGCGGTGGCGGCGAGCACGACGCGCGCCCCGGGCACGTCGACGTGGCCGATGGCGTCGACGACCCGCAGGTCGTACGCACGGCCGGCGCCGGCCGGCGAGATCTCGGCGTCCTCGTGCACGTCGTGGTTGCCCGGCAGCACCACGACCGGGACGCCGATCTCGTGCAACCGGGCGGCCGCCGCCTCCCACTCCTCGACCCGACCGCGGTCGGTCAGGTCGCCCTTCACCACGACGAGCTGCGCGCCCCACGCGACCGCCTCCGCCAGCGCGGCGCGCAGGCAGCGGAGCGAGGGCGGCTCGGCGTTCGCCCTCCGGACCGTGCCCCGCTCGCGGATCGTCTTGAGGAAGCCGAAGGAGTCCAACCCGACGTGCACGTCGCTCACGGTCGCGATCCGCGACAGCTCCGGTCCGGGCAGCGCGGGAAGCGTCGTGACCTCGACCCGCTGGATGCGTGCACCGGGCCGGTCCACCTCGACCGCGGTCGTCGCGCCGGGCGGGAGATCCTCGACGATCCTCGAGCCGGGCCCGTCCGGACCCCGCCGCCAGACCAGCTGCGCGGTCGTGTCCTCGACCGCGAAGACCTCGATCAGCTGAGGGCCTCGCCC
>JAFBAD010000224.1 GCA_019247975.1 Acidimicrobiia bacterium | reverse complement strand
GGGGATTAACGGCGGGCCCGGAACTGGAACACGAGGGCCACGGAGAGGGTCAAACCGACGACGATCGAGGTCTTGTTGAGACCCAGGCCGAGGGTGTCGTTGAGATAGTCGGCCGCCGTCTCGCCGACCGTCGTGCCCATGACCTTGATGACCCAGAAGATCAGCGTCACCGCAGGGACCTTGTTCAACATGGTCGCGGCCGTCGATCTTTCAGCGCGCGTCGTTGCGGCACTGTGTGATGCGGTCATGGGTCGCCTCCGTCGGCTGACTGCCCGAGGAGAAGGACCGTACCGATGCGCTGGTTAAGCGACGGTCGTCGCTAGGTCAACTGCGGTTAAACCGAAGTCTCCGCATCGTCGCCTCCGCTGGATCCGGTCTGCCGCGTGCGTGCCAGTGCCGCTGAGGCGATGGTTGGCACTCCGTTCAGCACGTCTTCAGCGTTGGCCGAGGACTACGGGAGGAGCCGAAGTCCGGCTGCCAGTGCGGCGATGCCGAGGATGATCTTGAGCGCTGGGACCGGGACGCGAGGTTGCAGCCGGGCTCCGACGATCGCACCCCCAAGGCCGCCCACGCCGAGCGCGATGCCATCGATCCATCGGGGCGCGTCCGCGTGCCCGATGCCGGCGACCTCGGCCAGCGCGAAGGTGACGAGGCCGATCACCGAGGTGGCCATGGTCGTCGCAAGTCCGGCCCCGGCGACCCGGGAGATCGGCATCCGCTCAACGCTGACGAGGTACGGCACGATCAGAGCGGCCCCGCCCAGCCCGTAGATGCCGCCGACGAACCCGGCGACTGCTCCCACAGCGACTCGTCGCCACATCGGTGGCAGCTCAGCGCGAGTCGGGAGCGCTCGACTCTGGCTGAGCACCTCTGCGACCAACCGGATCCCGAGCGCGAACAGGAGCAGGGCCGCGACGATCCCGAACCGCTGCGGGTCAGCGAGCCAGGTCGTGCGCACGCTCACGCCGACGACGACTGCGGGAGCGGTCCCGCTGATCAGCGAGAGCGCCAACGGCCAGTCCATGCGACCGTGTCGGTCGTAGCTCAGCACCCCGGCCGGCGAGGAGACGACGTTGTACACGAGGTTGGTCGCGGATACTGCGGGGCTCGGCACGTTGAACACCTGCACCTGCACAGGGAGCAGGAGGAAGGCGCCGGACACTCCGGCAGGAGTGGTCGCGGCTGCGATCAAGAACCCGGTGAGGATCCGAGCGACGATGCCCATCGACGAAGGCTGAGGTCAGCGCCTGCTCGGCCTCAGCACGACGAACGGGATCGTCGTCCGTCGCCGGAACCCGAGGCGCTCGTACACCCGAGCCGCTGCGTCGTTGCCGTCGGCTACGTGGAGGAACGGCTGCTGTCCCCGTTCGAGGATGGTGCGAGCGACCATGCCGGTGAGCGCCGCTGCGTAGCCCCGTCCCCGGACCGCAGGGTCCGTACACACCGCGCTGATCTCGGTCCAGCCGTCCAGATGCAACCGCTCACCGGCCATCGCCACGAGCGCGCCGCCGTCCTCGATCCCGAGGTAGCCGCCCAGCTCGATGGTGCGGCGGAAGAAGGGCCCGGGCTTCGTGGCACCGACGAGGTCGAGCATGGCCGGAACGTCCTTCGCGGTCAGCTCTCGAACAGGTGGTGCACCCCGGGACGGGAGCGGTGCATCGAGCACGAACTGATGACCAGGGATCGTGAAGGCGACCTCCCACCCTGACGGGAGCTCGACGGGTTCGGTGCGGGCGACGACCACGCCGCCCTCGCGAGCGACGTTCGCCCGCGCTTCGAGAGTCGACCACGCTGCCGCGTCGAACCGCTCGACGGCGGTGAAGAAGGAGACCTCGGGGTCGTACCAGCTGACGGCGCCTGCGATGGTGGCGAAGTGGCGGTGTGGCCCGGTGAGCGCGTGCAGCGCGGGGTCATCGAGGGGATGGGCGGCCATCAGACCGCGCCATGCAGCACGGTCGACCGTCGTGCTGCGACGTCGGCCAGCAGGTCGAGCACATGGCGGGCGACGGCGTCGTTCTGACGGAACGAAGGCGCGTTCGTACGTGGCCGGGCGAAGGCGCCGGCCGCGGGCCGGCTGGTGTGCACGCCCACTGCGATCCGCCGCGCGTGGAAGGTCCCGTCGGTGTGGACGAGGTGCAGGCCGTCGTCTGTCACGGCCAGCCTTCCCGTCGGGTGGCCATGACCGTCGACGTCGGTCAAGACGTGCTCGGTCGCCTCGCCGAAGACGACGAGGTCGCCGAGCAGCCGGTCCGCCGTGCGACCGAGCGCCGGGCGGGGGAGACGGGCCTCGACCAGGACATCGGCCAACACCTCGCCGCTGACCGAAGACGAGGTCGCGACGAAGCGGCCGCGCTGCTCGTCCGGAGTGACCACCAGATCGGCACCGAGGAACTCGACCACACCCGCGCGAGACAGCGCCAGGAGCTGCTCCAGCCGCTCGGGTGGTGGTCCACTCGCGTAGAAGGAGAAGAACCCGAACCACCAGTCGTCCATGTCCGTCAGGCGCGACCGGGGCGAGAGGCGAGCCAGCGCGGCGAGCGTCGGGAGCGTGACCACCGAGGTCAGCAGCGCAAGGAAGACGGCCATGTCCTGGCTCCTCGCTGGGTCCCGGCGGCGGGTCAGGTCCGCCTCCACGTGCGCGCGGACCACCTGTTGGAACGCTGCCCGGTCCATGCGGGGCACGAGACGCAGCGGTCGATCGAGGGCAGCGAGGTCGAACCGGTCCTCGGGGTCCGGCACCGTGTCGCCCACGAGCGCGTCGATCTCCGCGATGTCGAACG
>JAFBAD010000198.1 GCA_019247975.1 Acidimicrobiia bacterium | reverse complement strand
CCGACCTCTCCGTCCACACCCAGAGCGACCTCGACGACATCGCCGCGCTCCTCAACGAACGCCCCCGCAAAACCCTCGACTGGCAAACTCCCGCCGAACGATTCAACGAGCTTGTCGCGCTCACCGCTTGAAACCGCCGACTGGTATGACCTTCAGACGTCGTCGGGGTCGGGGAGGACCAAGTCCCAGCGGTCGAGGCAGTCCTCGCAGCGGTAGGCGACGACGTCGCCGGGCTCCCACCGACCGTCCTCGCGCGGCTTGGTCAGGAGGTGGGCCCGGCCGCCGCAGTCGATGCAGTCGATGACCTCGTGCGGTCTCAGCCGGTCCTCGTCGCTCACCGGTCGCCCGCGGCGCGGCGGTCGGCCTGGTTCGCGCCGAAGCGGGTGATGCCGGCGGCGAAGCCGGGATCGAAGATCACCTCGCGGCCGTGGCGGTCCTCGTTGGCCAGCGCGTCCTCGAGGCCCAGGCCCAGCCCCTCGTAGACCGACGCGCGGTCGTGCACGAGGCAGTTCCACGGCAGCGCCGCGATCTGCTCGGCCAGCTCGACCGCCTCGGCCAGCGCGGAGCCGCTCGGCACGACGCGGTTGACGAAGCCGATCGCGAGCGCCTCGGCTGCGTCGAACTCGCGGCCGGTGAGGATCAGCTCGAGCGCGCGGCCGAGCCCGACGATGCGCGGCAGCCGGTACGTGCCGCCGTCGACGAGCGGCACGCCCCAGCGCCGCTCGAGGCAACCGAAGCGGGCGCCGGCACCGGCGATGCGGAGGTCGCACCAGGCCGCGAGCTCGAGGCCGCCGGCCACGCACCACCCCTCGACCGCGGCGATCACCGGCTTCGACAGCTGCAGGCGGGTGGGGCCGAGCGGTCCGCTCGGACGCAGCGCCGGGAGGTCCTTCAGATCCGCACCGGCGCAGAACGCCTGATCGTCTCCCGTGAGCACCGCGACACCGGCGGAGTCGTCGGCGTCGAACGCGAGCAGCTCGTCGTGCAGGCGCGCTGCGGTGTCGCTGTCGATCGCGTTGCGCCGCTCGGGCCGGTTGATGCGCACCAGCCGCACCGCCCGCTCGGTCGACCCCCCGTCGCTCACCCGGTCGACCGTAGCGTGGTGCCTTGTGCGCGTCGTGGCCGGAACCGCGGGTGGGCGGCTGCTGCGCGCGCCCGACGGCCGGGAGACCCGACCGACCTCGGACCGCGTGCGCGAGGCGCTGTTCAACGCGCTCGGCAGCCTCGGCGCGATCGACGGCGCGGTCGTCGCCGACCTCTACGCGGGGTCCGGTGCGCTCGGCATCGAAGCGCTGTCGCGCGGCGCGAGCCACGCGACCTTCGTCGAGGTGTCGGCCACCGCTCGCGCGACCGTCATGGCGAACCTGGCGGCCACCGACTTCGGCGACCGGGCCACCGTCGTCGCCGGCGACGTGCTCGGCCACCTGCGGGCGACGAGCGACCGCTACGACCTGGTGCTCGCCGACCCCCCGTACGCCTTCGACGACTGGCCGGCGCTGGCTGCGGCCGCTGTGGCCCGGCTGCAGCCGGACGGCATCCTCGTCGCCGAATCGGACCAGGTCCCCGACCTGGGCGACGCCGGCGCGGTGCTGAGATCGAAGCGGTACGGCGGTACGGTGGTGGTGTTCGTACGTCCGCGCCCCGACCCATGAGGTCCCATCGAGTGACGACGGTCCTCTATCCCGGTTCGTTCGATCCGATCCACAACGGCCACCTGGAGATCATCGAGGAGGCGTCGACGCTGTTCGACCGGGTCGTCGTCGCCGCCATGCGCAACCCGCAGAAGGGCGAGCCGATGTTCGACCTCGCGGAGCGCAAGGATCTCCTCGCCGAGTCCTGCGCGCACCTCGACAACGTCGAGATCACGCAGTTCTCCACGTTGGTGGTCGACCTCGCCAAGGAGGTCGGCGCCGACTTCATCATCAAGGGCCTGCGCGCCGTGTCCGACTTCGAGTCGGAGATGCACCAGGCCCACATGAACCACGCGATCTCGGGAGTGCACACGGTCTTCATCCCGTCGTCGTCCACCCATTCGTTCGTGGCGTCGAAGCTGATCCGCGAGATCGCCCGCTTCGGCGGCGACGTGGGCTCGATGGTGCCGCCTCCGGTCGCCAAGCGGGTGGCCGAGAGGTTCGGCGAGTGACGTTCTCGGACGACCTGCACACCGCGTCCGAGGAGGCGCAGCGGCCGTCGTCGAGAGCGGGGCGGGAGCTCCACGGTCCCGGGGTGGAGGCGCTGCTGCGGCGGGCCTCCGACCTGATCGGTTCGGCTCGGCCGATGCCGCTGTCGGCCTCGGTGATGATCAACAAGGAGGAGGTGCTCGACCTCCTCGGCGAGGCGATCGAGCGCCTTCCCGACGAGCTGCGGGCCGCCCGCTGGCTGCTGAAGGAGCGCGAGGAGTACCTCGCGAAGGTGCGGGCCGAGGGCGACGAGATCGTCGAGGCGGCCCGGGCGCGCGCCGAGCGCATGGTGCAGCGCACCGAGGTGGTGAAGGCGTCCGAGCAGCGGGCCCGCCACATCGTGGAGTCCGCGCAGGACGAGGCCCGTCGCCTCCGCCACGAGTGCGAGGACTTCTGCGACCAGCGACTCGCCAGCTTCGAGATCGTGCTCGAACGCACCCGCAAGATGGTCCAGGCCGGGCGGGAGAAGCTGCAGGGCCCGGCCCTTGTGGCGCCCGCCGCCGAGGCGGAGCCCGAGGACGCCGACGACGGAGCCCAGGGCTTCTTCGACCAGGACCAGCAGTAGGTAGGACCGCCGTGCCGGCGTCGCCGCTCGTCGCGCCTCTCACCGAGCTCCGCCGCCACCTCGGCGCCCGCCGGGAGGTGGAGGCGTCGGTCGACCTGCCCGGCCTGGCCACCTCGACCGCCGCCGTCGTCGACGGGGAACCGGTCGAGGTCGACCTGGTGATCGAGTCGATCCCGCAGGGCGTGTCGGTGTCGGGCACGGTGCGCGCCCGCTGGGTGGGGCAGTGCCGGCGCTGCCTCGACGACGTCCTCGGCGATGTCGACGTCGACGTGAAGGAGATCTTCGAGCGGATGCCCACCGAGGGCGAGACGTGGCCGCTCGGCGCCGACGAGATCGACCTCGAGCCCGTCGTGCGTGAGGCGGTGCTCCTCGCGCTCCCGCTGGCCCCGCTGTGCGACGAGGGTTGCCTCGGCCCTGCGCCCGACCGCTTCCCGGCCACGGTCGAGGACGACGACGACCGCGACGACGAGGGCGAGGCGGAGCTGCCGCGCGACCCGCGCTGGGCGGCCCTCGACCAGCTCGATCTGGGCGATTGAGGTCACGCCTGTCGCCGAGGGACCGCGGCCCGCTAGCCTCACTCCTTCGCTATGGCCGTTCCGAAGAAGAAGACCTCGAAGTCGAAGAGCAGGAGCCGGCGGGCGTCGGCGTGGCGGCTCGACACGCCGGACCGCAGCCTCTGCCCCCGGTGCGGCAGCACGAAGCGCCCGCACGTCGTGTGCGGCACCTGCGGCTGGTACAAGGGCCGCCAGGCCGTCGAGGTCGACTGATCGTCCCGCCGGCACGGCCAGCTGAGCTGCCGCGGTGACCCAACCGACCCTCCCCATCGCGGTCGACGCCATGGGCGGCGACCGCGCTCCCGCCGAGATCGTCGCGGGCGCGGTGCGGGCCCACGAGGAGCTCGGCATCCCGGTCGTGCTCGTCGGCCGGCCCGAGGAGCTCGACGGCGCCGGCCTCGAGGTGATCCCTGCGTCCGAGGTCATCGCCATGGACGCGGACCCGACCCAGGGCGTCCGCCGGCTGAAGGACTCCTCGCTGGTGCGGGCGGCCGAGGCGGTTCGCGACGGCAAGGCCTCGGCGATGGTCAGCGCCGGCAACACGGGCGCCACGATGGGCAGCGCGCTGCTGCGGATGGGCCGGATCAAGGGTGTCGCCCGCCCGGCCATCGCCACCCCGATCCCGTGCCCCGGCGCCGATACGCCGACGGTGATGCTCGACGCCGGCGCCAACGCCGAGTGCCAGGCCGCCTGGCTGGTGCAGTTCGCCCAGATGGGCTCGGTGTTCGCCCGCGAGCGCTACGGGATCGCCAGCCCGAAGGTGGGTCTGCTCTCGATCGGCGAGGAACCCGGCAAGGGCGACTCGTTGCGCAAGGAGACCTACGGGCTGCTCACCGAGGCGACCGGCATCGACTTCGTCGGCAACGTCGAAGGGCGGGACCTGATGTCGCCCGACGTGGACGTCGTGGTGACCGACGGGTTCACCGGCAACGTGGCGCTCAAGACCCTCGAAGGGGGCATGCGGGCCCTGGTCGGTGCCCTGGCCGGCGCCTTCGCCACCGACGACGCCAGCCGGGCGGCGGCCGACGCCCTGATGCCCGCCCTGCTGCCGCTCTACGCGCAGCTCGATCCCGACGAGACCGGGGGCGCGATGCTCCTCGGCGTGGACGGGGTGTGCATCATCAGTCACGGTTCGTCGTCGGCGACCGCCATGGTCCACGCCATCGAGATCGCCGCGGACATGGTCACCGGCGAGGTCGTGGCCCACCTGGCGCGGGCGGTCGGCTCGGCGGCCTAGCTGCGGCGGGGAGCCCCACCCGGTCGTTCACAAGCGAACAAGCTCGGGTTCGGCTAGGCTCCCCGGGTCCAGATCCCGCCCCCAGGAGCCCCCGTGCCGGCCGAGACCCACGTCGAGCAGGGACCGATGAGCCGCCAAGAGGTGTTCGAGCTCATCCGGGACCGACTCGCCGACATCCTCGAGATCGATCCCGCCTCGATCAACGAGGGTGACTCGTTCACCGACGATCTCGAAGCGGACTCCCTCGCCCTGATCGAGCTGGTCGAAGCGCTCGAGGAGGAGGTCGGCGAGCGGACCGTGGGGTTCCGCATCGACGACGAGGACCTCGAGGACCTCAAGACGGTGCGCGACGCCGTCGACTACGTCTTCGGGCGAGTCGGCACCTGAGCCGCTGGACCCGCAGGACCCGATCACTGCGCTCGGCGAGCGGCTCGGTCACGAGTTCGCTGACCCTGCGCTGCTCTCGCGCGCCGTCCGCCACCGGAGCTGGTGCGCGGAGAACCCCGGCTTCGTGCCCAACGAGCGGCTCGAGTTCCTCGGTGACGCGGTCCTCGGCCTCGTCGTCGCCGAGTACATGTTCACGCTCTACCCGGACCAGGACGAGGGCTGGCTGTCCCGCGCCCGCTCGTCGCTCGTGCGGTCGAGCGCGCTCGCCCAGATGGCCAACGAGCTCCACCTCGGCGACGCGCTGCTCCTCGGCAAGGGCGAGGACGCGACCGGCGGCCGCGAGAAGGCGTCGATCCTCGCCGACGCGCTCGAAGCCGTGATCGGCGCCATCTACCTCGACGGCGGCTGGGTCGCGGCCCGCACGTTCGTGCTCGGTCTCGTTCGCGAGCGCCTCGACGCGCTGGTCGAGGGTCCCGGCGATCCGGACGCGAAGAGCCGCCTCCAGGAGCTGGCCAGCCGCGACCTCCACGAGGCCATCCGCTACGAGGTGGCCGAGGTCGGGCCGGAGCACGACAAGACCTTCACCGCGACCGCCGTCGTCGGCGGTCGCCTCCTCGGGCGGGGGACCGGTCGCTCGAAGAAGGAGGCCGAGCAGCTCGCCGCGCACGAGGCACTGCTCTCCCTCGCCGTCGAACCCGACGGCCTCCACCGGGGCCCGAGCCCCACCCCACCGAAGGATCACGATGCCTGAGCTGCCGGAAGTCGAGACGATTCGCCGAGAGCTCGAACGTGAAGTGGTCGGCAAGCGGGTCAAGAGCGTCGAGGTGCCCGGGCGCGGCGCCGTCACCCGCCTGCCCAAGAAGCAGTTCGTGACCCGGCTCGAGGGCGTCAAGGTCTCCGG
>JAFBAD010000189.1 GCA_019247975.1 Acidimicrobiia bacterium | reverse complement strand
CCGACCTCTCCGTCCACACCCAGAGCGACCTCGACGACATCGCCGCGCTCCTCAACGAACGCCCCCGCAAAACCCTCGACTGGCAAACTCCCGCCGAACGATTCAACGAGCTTGTCGCGCTCACCGCTTGAAACCGCCGACTGGTATTGCCTTCAGAACGAGCGGACGGCCTCGATCGCGTGGGTGAGGGCGGCGTCATCGACGTCGAGGTGGGTCATCAGGCGGACGACGCCCGGCGCGATCGTGCCGGCGAGCACCCCGTGCGCACGGAGGTGGTCGACGAACTTGGTCGCGTCGGGCGTCGCGAACACGACGACGTTGGTGGTGACCGTCGCCGGGTCGAGGCCCGACCCGGGGAACCGCTCGATGACCGCGTCGGCCAGCGCGCGGGCGCGGGCGTGGTCCTCGTCGAGGCGCTCGATGTGGTGCTCGAGCGCGAGCAGCCCTGCTGCGGCGAGGACGCCCGACTGGCGCATCGCACCACCGAGCCGCTTGCGTTCGTGGCGGGCCTGGTCGATCAGCTCGGACGGCGTCGCGAGCATCGAGCCGACGGGCGCACCGAGGCCCTTCGACAGGCAGGTCATCACCGTCGTCGCGCCGGCGGCCCGCTCGGCAGCCGGGATGCCGGTGGCCCGCTCCGCGTTGAAGAGGCGGGCCCCGTCGAGGTGGATCGGCAGGCTGCCGGTCGCGTCGGCCAGCGCATCGAGCGCGTCCCGTGACCACGGACGGCCGCCCGACGGCATGTGGGTGTCCTCGATGAACACTGCGCTCACCGGGGCCCAGTGGTGCTCCTCCGACGCGATCGCCTCGCGCACGCCGTCGGACGCGAGCACGCCCACATCGTCGTCGAGCAGGTACCACGACGTGGCTGCGTTGGTGCCCGCGGCGCCGTCCTCGTAGATGACGACGTGCTGGCGGCGGCCGGCGACGACCGCGGTGCCCGCCCGGCCGAGCAGGCGCAGCGCGATCTGGTTGGCCATGGTCCCCGACGGCACGAACAGCGCGGCGTCCTTGCCGACGCGGTCGGCGTAGGCCTCCTCGAGGGTGCGGACCGTCGGATCCTCGCCGTAGCCGTCGTCGCCCACCTCGGCCTCGGCCATCGCCCGGCGCATCGCGTCGGTGGGCCGGGTCACCGTGTCCGAACGCAGGTCGACCGGGCGATCGGGCGTCGAAGGCTGCACCTCCTCAGGGTACGAGCGTGGCCCCGTAGGGTGCGGACGTGGCGCCGCCCGACCCGACCGAGCTGCGCGACCTCGCCGAGCGCATCGCCGTGCCGCTCGGCCGGCGCCTGCTGGCCGAGGGCCGCGAGCGGGCGCAGCACCAGGACACGAAGACCTCGGCGACCGATCTGGTCACCGACGCCGACCGCTGGGTCGAGTCCCAGCTGGTCGAGCAGCTCCTCGCGGCGCGACCCGGCGACGGCGTGCTCGGGGAGGAGGGCGCCGACCGCCCGAGCGACACCGGCGTGGTGTGGGTCATCGACCCGATCGACGGCACCACGAACTTCGTCTACGGGTACCCCGGCTACAACATCTCCGTCGCCGCGCAGGTCGACGGTGCGACGGTGGCCGGGGTCGTCGTCGACGTCGTGCACGCCGAGGTGTTCGCCGCCGCGCTCGGCGCCGGGGCGACGCGCGACGGCCACCCGATCCGCTGCAACGACGCGGCCGACCTCGGTCACGCGCTCGTCGCCACCGGCTTCGGTTACCGCGCCGAGCAGCGGACCCGCCAGGCGCAGCTGCTCACCCGCGTGCTGCCCGCGGTGCGCGACATCCGTCGTGGCGGCGCGGCCGCGGTCGACCTGTGCTGGGTCGGCTGCGGCCGGGTCGACGGCTACTACGAGGAGGGCCTGAAGGCGTGGGACCTGGCCGCCGGCGGACTCGTCGCGGCCGAGGCGGGCGCCGTCGTCGCCGGTGTCCCCGCCGCCGCCTCAGCGGACGGGCACAGCACCCCGGAGCTGACGGTCGCTGCACCGCCGGCGCTCTTCGACGCGCTCTGCGACCTCGTCGCGCCATGACCGTGGCTGCCAGGGAGCGACCACTACCGTGAACGGCTGTGGGAACCCGCATCCTGACCGTTGAGGACGACGAACGGATCCGCACCGCGGTGAAGCTCGCGCTCGAAGACGAGGGTTGGAACGTCGACGAGGCCGACACCGGCGAGGACGCGCTCGAACGGTTCGGGCGCCAGCCGAGCGACGTCGTGCTGATCGACATCATGCTGCCCGACATCGACGGCTTCGAGGTGTGCCGCGCGATCCGTCGCACCAGCGACGTCCCGATCATCATGGTCACGGCCCGCGACGACACCCACGACGTCGTGGCCGGCCTCGAGGCCGGCGCCGACGATTACCTCACCAAGCCGTTCGCGCCGAAGGAGCTGTCCGCCCGCATCCGGGCCATGCTCCGCCGGGTGCGGGCGATGGACCCGGCCGCCGCCCACCTCGTGTTCGGCGACCTCGAGATCGTCCCCGAGGAGGGCGTCGTCCGCCGCGGCGGCCGCGAGGTCCACCTGACCAAGACCGAGTTCCGCCTCCTCGTCGAGCTCGCGTCGAGCCCCGGCCGGGTGCTGTCCCGTGAGGTCCTGCTCGAACGGGTCTGGGGCTACGGGTACTTCGGTGACGGCCGCCTGGTCGACGTGCACGTCCGCCGGCTGCGCACGAAGGTCGAAGCCGACCCGGCCAACCCTCGCCACGTCGTCACCGTGCGCGGGCTGGGCTACAAGCTGCAGACCTGACGGACGTCCCCACCGGCCCGTCCCCGCACGTCATGGCTCTCCGCCGGCTCCCTCGCCCACCCCGCCTCGGCCTCCGACCGCGGATCACGCTCGCGTTCGCGGCGAGCGGACTGCTGCTGTCCGCGCTGCTGGCCGGCAGCACCTGGGCGATCACCCGCGAGAGCCTGCTCACCCAGCGGGAGGGCTCCGCGACCCGGCAGGCGTACCAGAACGCCCGCTACATGCAGGGCCAGATCCCACCCGACCACGATCCCAAGCCGGTGAACATCGCGCTGAGTGGCCTCGTCGGTGCGCAGCCGGTGCTCCGCACCCAGGACGCCGAAGGCAGGGAGGTGTTCCTGTCGGTCGTGCAGGGCTTCGACGAACGGGCGCTGCCGGCGTCCCTGAAGCTGGAGGTCGCACAGGGCAACGCGGCTCGGATGCGCTACGAGCTGAACAACGAGCCCGTGCTCGCCATCGGCATCCCGCTCGAGGACGAGAACTCGTCGTACTTCGAGATCGTGCCGCTCGACGAGCTGCAGAACACGCTCGAGTCGCTGGCCGTGTCCCTGTTCGGCGCGTCGCTCGTCACCACCCTCGCCGGCGCCGCGCTCGGCTACTGGATCAGCCGGCGCACGCTGCGCCCGCTCTCGAACGTCGGCGTCGCAGCCGAGGCCATCGCCGGTGGCCGGCTGGACACCCGGCTCGAGGGCGGCGACGACCCGGACCTCGAAGCGCTCGTCACCTCGTTCAACCACATGGCCGCCGCGCTCGAGGAGCGGATCGAGCGCGACGGCCGCTTC
>JAFBAD010000174.1 GCA_019247975.1 Acidimicrobiia bacterium | reverse complement strand
CGACCTTCTCGTAGTGCGCCTCGATGAGCTGGACCTCGCCTCGCCAGGCCTCCGGATCGACGGTGATCAGCTTCTCCAGCGTGTCCTGATCGATGTCGAGGCCGGTGGTGTCGAGACCGTCGGTGGTCGGCACCCGGCCGATCGGGGTGTCGGTCGCGGCGCCCTCGCCGTCGACCCGCTCGAGCACCCACTTGAGGACCCGGCTGTTCTCACCGAAGCCCGGCCAGAGGAACCGGCCGTCGGTGTCCTTGCGGAACCAGTTCACCCAGAACAGCTTGGGCAGCTTGCCGGCGTCGGTCGCCTCGCCGATCTCGAGCCAGTGGCCCATGTAGTCGCCGACGTTGTAGCCCATGAACGGGATCATCGCGAAGGGGTCGAAGCGCACCTCGCCGACCGTGCCGGCGGCCGCGGCGGTCTTCTCCGAGGACATCACCGAGCCCAGGAACACGCCGTGCTGCCAGTCGAAGGCCTCGGTGACCAGCGGGACGTTGGTCGCCCGGCGGCCGCCGAAGAGGATCGCCGAGATCGGCACGCCGGCCGGGTCCTCCCACTCGGGGGCGATCGACGGGCACTGCGACGCCGGGGCGGTGAAGCGGGCGTTGGGGTGGGCAGCCGGCGCGTCGCTCTCGGGCGTCCAGTCGTTGCCCTTCCAGTCGGTCAGGTGGGCCGGCGGCTCGTCGGTGAGCCCCTCCCACCAGATGTCGCCGTCGTCGGTGCGAGCGACGTTCGTGTAGATGCAGTTGGCGTCGAGCGTGTGCAGGGCGTTGAGGTTCGTCTTCTCGGACGTGCCGGGGGCGACGCCGAAGAACCCGGCCTCGGGGTTGATCGCGTACAGCCGCCCGTCCTCGCCGAACTTCATCCAGGCGATGTCGTCACCGATCGTCTCGACCTTCCAGCCGGGGAGGGTCGGGATCAGCATCGCCATGTTGGTCTTGCCGCAGGCCGACGGGAACGCCGCGGCCACGTAGCGCTTCTCGCCGTTCGGCGGGGTGATGCCGAGGACGAGCATGTGCTCGGCCATCCAGCCGTCGTCGCGGGCCATCGTCGACGCGATGCGCAGCGCGAAGCACTTCTTCCCCAGCAGCGCGTTGCCGCCGTAGCCCGAGCCGTAGGACCAGATCTCCCGGGTCTCGGGGAAGTGCACGATGTACTTGTTGTCGGCGTCGCACGGCCACGGCAGGTCCTCGCGGCGGTTGCCGTCCGCATCGACCAGCGGGTAGCCGACCGAGTGCAGGCAGGGCACGAACTCGCCGTCGGTGCCGAGCACGTCGAGGGCGGCCTGACCCATGCGGGTCATGATCCGCATGTTCACCGCCACGTAGGCGGAGTCGGTGAGCTGCACGCCGATGTGGGCGATGGGCGAGCCGAGCGGGCCCATGCTGAAGGGCACGACGTACATGGTCCGACCCCGCATCGCGCCCCGGAAGAGGCCGAGGAGCGTCTCCTTCATCTCGGCCGGCGGGCGCCAGTTGTTGGTCGGGCCGGCGTCGATCTCACGCTCGCTGCAGATGAAGGTGCGGTCCTCGACGCGGGCGACGTCGGCCGGGTCGGACAGCGCCAGGTAGCTGTTCGGCCGCCGCGCCTCGTCGAGCCGCTGGAACGTGCCGCCGTCGACCAGCTGCGCCGCGAGCTGGTCGTACTCCGCCTCGGAGCCGTCGCACCAGTGCACCGAGTCCGGCTGGAGCACCTCCGCCCACTCGTCGACCCACTTCTTGAGCTCGGCGTGCTTCGTGGTGGCGGTCATGGCTCGATTCCGACTCCGATGTCGCAGGTTGCTGGTGGCGAAGCCTTCGCCCTGCGTCTCAGACCGGTTGCGGATCGGCAGGGAACCCCGGTGTCCCCATGTCGACCTCCGACCCGAGCCGCAGGTGGGTGGCTCGTTCCTCCCCATCGACGTCGAAGATCACACGCTGACCCTGGCGCAGCATCCTGAAGACCGAGCCCGCGAGCGCGTCGCCGGCCAGGTCGTACTCGACCCGGTCGGTGTCGCACACCACGACACCATCGCCGGTGCCGGGGTCATAGGACTTGATCACGCCTTGCACGAGCCTGAAC
>JAFBAD010000099.1 GCA_019247975.1 Acidimicrobiia bacterium | reverse complement strand
CTCGGCGCCGACGCCGAAGTGCTCGGCCAGCTCGTCCTGGGCGAAGCGGGCTGCGCCGCATGTACGGCCCCGAGCCGGAGGACGTCTTCTTCTACCTGACCCTCTACAACGAGAACTACGTGATGCCGCCGATGGCCGACGGCGTCGAAGAGGGCATCGTCGAGGGCCTGTACCGGTGGGCCGCAGCGCCCGAGGTGTCCGGACCGGCGGCCACGATCCTGTTCTCGGGCACGGCGCAGGGCGCGGCCCGATTCGCGCAGGAGGAGCTGGCCGAGCACTTCGGCGTCGGCGCCGAGCTGTGGAGCGCGACGTCCTACAAGCGGCTGCGCGAAGAGGCGCTCGCGGTCGAGCGTTGGAACCGGCTGCACCCGGCCGAGCCGGCCCGCACCCCGCGGGTCACCGAGCTGCTCGGCGACGCACCGGGGCCGATCGTCGCGGTCACCGACTTCATGAAGGCGGTTCCCGACCAGATCGCCCGCTGGGTGCCGGCCCGCTTCCTGCCGCTCGGCACCGACGGGTACGGCCGCAGCGACACCCGCGAGGCGCTCCGCCGCTTCTTCGAGACGGACGGCCCGCACGTGGTCGTCGCCGTGCTCTCCTCGCTCGCCGCCGTCGGCGACGTGAAGCCCGAGGTCGTGGTGGACGCGATCGAGCGCTACGGCATCGATCCAGACGTCGCCGACCCGTTCACCGTCTGACCGGCTTCACCCTCCCGACACCGCGACGAGGAGCCAGCTGCCGCGCCGGTCGGTGACCGTGCGCAGCTGCACGATCCCGCCGGGGACGAGCCCGAGGTCGGCCACGCGTGCGCCGCCCGCGCCGCGGCCGGGCCGGATGCTCGGCTGCGTGACCCCGAGCTCGCGCGCATAGGCCGCGATCACCGCGTCCACCGGGCGGTCGACCCGCAGCACGGCCGACCAGCCGGTGGGGCCGCACGGGCAGAGCCCCGGTGGTCCGGCCAGCTGCGTGCCCTCCACCGTCGCGAGCTCGGGACCGTTCGGGGCCAGCAGCGTGCTCCACCGGTCGGCGGACGGGGCGGGCACCTGCGCCGGGAGCTTGACCACCGGCGGTACGGAGGTCGGCGTCGGCGTGGCGATCGGCCCGGCGTCGTGCGGATCGACGGTCCCGGGCGGCTCGTAGTGCAGCGCAGCGTGGGACACGTACCCGCCGTCGACCGGCCGGCGCTGGACGTACACCGAGAGCGCCTCGCCGTCGGCCGGATCGATGACCCGCCGCGCACAGGTCGTCGAACCGAAGCCGTAGAGGCACCCGCCCCCGGAACCGGCTCGCATGCCGAGCCCGGCTGCGTAGTCGAGGTAGTGGTTGTAGACCGCGACCGGGTTGCCCACGACCAGCAGCAGCGCCTCGAACCCGCCCCTGAGGTCACCGACGTCGGGGAACGTGGGGCCGATCAGGACCGAGCCCGGCGCGATCGGGATCCCGGTCATGAGATCACCGCGTTCGGTCGCGGCACCGTCGAGGACGGTGAACGGCCCGACCCGGCCGCGGCCCGACGGCGCTTCGGCCACCGCTCGCGTGGTGGTGGTCCGCTCCGCCTCCGGCCCGTCGCCCGAACAGGCGGCGAGGAGCAGGCCGGCGACGAGCAGCGCGAGCACCCGGCGCGCGGTCATCTCCGCCATGATGCCCCGCTACCGTGGAAGCCGGTATCGCAGCAGGGGGATCGGCGGCGCGATGACCAAAATCTCGCTCAACGTCATCGTCTACAACGAAGAGGCGCGCCTCGAGGAGTGCCTCACGGACGCTCGGCCGTGGGTCGACGAGATCGTCGTCGTCGACCAGATGTCGACCGACCGCACGCCGGACATCGCCGAGGCGCTGGCCGACGTGCACGTGCTCGACGTCCACCACGGTCACGCCGAGCCATCCCGCGAGCTGGCGGCGGCCCGGTCGACGGGCGACTGGCTCCTCATCCTCGACGCCGACGAGCGCATGTCCGATCAGATGAAGGCCGAGCTGCGCGACCTCGTCGAGGGCACGCCCGACGGCTACTGGGTCCGCAAGGTCAACTACGTGGGCGGCGTCGACACCGGCACGATCCACCACTACCGGCTGGTCCGTGCGAGCCGCGTGCGCTTCGACCCCATCCCGCACGGCGGAGCGCAACCGCTGTCGGACAACTTCGAGACCCTCGACTGGATCGGCATCGTCCACGAGAAGACGGTCGAGGAGCAGATCTACGACGACGCCCGCTACGACCGGATGGCCCTCGAGGACGTGTCCCCCACGTCGCAGAAGCGCAGCTGGCTGGTCCACAACCTGACCCTCCGCGACCAGCGGGCAGCGCGGCGCCGAACCGATCTCGAGCGGCTCGTGCCGGCCGATGCCGGGCCGGTCCTCGTCGTGGGCGACGTCCGCATCGAACGACCCGGCAGCATCACGGGCGCCGACGACCTCGTCGACGCCGCAATCGTCGCCCTTCCCGACGACGACCCGCTCGCTGCGCTGCAGGCGGCGGCCGACCAGGTCCGCCCCGGCGGCGTGATCGTCGGCACCGCGACGGCCTCACGCAACCGCCGGCGCCTCGAAGCTTCGATCGCCGCGACCCTCGGC
>JAFBAD010000094.1 GCA_019247975.1 Acidimicrobiia bacterium | reverse complement strand
TGTTCGGCGAGAGCGGGGTCAACACGTTCCCCGGGAGCCGCTTCGCGGCGACCGCCGAGGAACGGGACCAGCGGCGCGGCCGCTCGATCGTGACGATGCGGTGGCGGCTGGCTTCCGACGAGGCGCTCGTCGTCGAGCTGCCCGACGACGGCAGCTTCTGGATGTTCACGAACATGGGCGTGTTCTGGAACAGCATGGACTACCTGTACCGGCCGGTGAGCTACACGCCGAGCCGGGCGTCGGTCGACGAGGACGGGAAGGTGCGGCTGGTCATGACCCACGACGACCCGGGCTTCCACAACTGGCTCGACACGCAGGGGTTCGAGGAGGGCTACCTCACCTATCGCACGGTGCAGAGCCGCACGTCGCCGCCGGTCGAGACCACGGTGGTGCCCCGGGCCGAGCTCGCGTCGTACCTGCCCGACGACTCCCGCCGGGTCACGCCCGACGAGCGAGCCGCGCAGCTGCACGCCCGCTTCGACGCGATCCGCCGCCGGTACCGCATCTGATGATCACGCTCGCACCGACGTCGTTCGAGAACGTCTTCCACGTCGGCTACCTCGTGCCCGACCTGGTCGACGCGATGGACGTGCTCGGGCGACAGCTCGAGATCACGTGGGCGACGCCGTTCGAGATGGAGAGCGGGTTCGCGACGCCCGATGGCGAGCCCGACAGCGACGTCGTCCGCATCGCGTTCTCGAGCCAGGGTCCGCCCTACCTCGAGATCATCGAGGCCGTCCCGCGAGCCGGGTCGATCTTCGGCCAACCGGCGGACGGCGGTCACCACCACTTCGGCATCTACGCGGAGCGCTGGCGGGACGAGGTGGCACGGCTCACCGACGCAGGGATGGAGCTCGAGCGCACCGGCGCGGGCGTCGCGTTCGTGCGCGAGCCGCGGACCGGCGTGCGGATCGAGGTCGTGAGCTTCAAGGGTCGCGACTTCCTCCGCCAGATCCTGAGCGGCGAGATGGGCGCGGAGCACCCGCTGTCCGACCGACCCTGACGGTGGAGGTCGCCCACACCTCCTCCGGCGCCCTGCGGGGCGAGCGGTGCGGACCCGTGGTCGCGTTCCGCGGCGTGCCCTACGCGGCGCCGCCGGTCGGCGACCGCCGCTGGCGCGCGCCGGCCCCGGTGCCGCCGTGGACGGGAGAGCGGGATGCGACCCGCTTCGGGCCGATCCCGCCGCAGGACATGAGCCCCGAGCGCCTGGCGAAGCGGGGCGTGACCATGGCCGAGGACTGCCTGTCCCTCAACGTGTGGACGCCGGCGGTCGACGGGGCCGCCCGCCCGGTCGTGGTGTTCCTCCACGGCGGCGGGGTGGTCGCGGGAGCCGGGTCCGCGCCCTTGTTCGACGGGGCCCGGCTCGCCGAGCGGGGTGACGTCGTCGTCGTCACGGTCAACTTCCGGCTCGGCGCGCTGGGGTCGCTGTACGCGCCGGACCGGCTCGGGACGCGAGACGATCTCGCGACCAACCTCGCCTTCCGGGATCAGATCCGGGCGCTGCGCTGGGTGCGGGCCGAGATCGCCGCGTTCGGTGGTGACCCCGGTTGCGTGACCGTGATGGGTCAGTCGTCCGGCGCCGTCGCGATCGCCTGCATGCTGGCGGGCGACGCAGCGCGGGGATCGTTCGACCGGGCCATCCTGCAGAGCGGCGGGCTCGAGCGGGTGCGCTCGACCGAGGCGGCGGCCGACGTCGCCCGGCAGTTCTTCGCTGCGCTGGGAGCCGAGGAGCCGTTCGACCGGCTCGCACCGACGGTCGAGGAGATCGTCGCCGCACAGGGTGTGATCCCGACCGGCTTCGTGCCACCGGTCGGTCCGTTCCACCACGCGATCGACGGCGACGTGATCCCCGAGCACCCGCTCGTCGCCGCCGCGACCCGGCCGTTGCTCCCGGTGCCGATCCTCGCCGGGACGACGCGCGACGAGTGGCGGGCGTTCGACACCGTGCTCACCGATGACGAGGTGACCGATGCGTTCGTGCGCGACCGTGCCTGCGCGCTGGCGGGCGACGACGCGGACGTCGACGCCGTCGTCGAGCTCTACCGATCGGAGCTGGGCGCGGGCGACGACGTCGAGTCGCGACGTGCCGTCGCGAGTGCGCTCGTGACCGACTTCCACTTCGCGGCACCGACCGAGCAGCTCACCCGGGCGCACGCGGCGCGCGGCAACCCGGTGTTCCGCTACGAGGTGCAGTGGCCGTCACCCCGGCCCGGCCTCGGCGCCTGCCACGACATGTGCCTGCCACTCGTGTTCGGGACGATGGACCGCGTCCCCGGCCTGGCGGGCACCGGCGCCGAGGTCGAGCACATGTCCGCCGTCGTCCAGGACGCGTGGATCGCCTTCATCCGCACGGGCGACCCCGGCTGGCCGGCATCGACGCCGGACCGGCGGGCCACGATGCTCCTCGGCCCCGACCCGCACGTCGTCGCCGACCACCGAGCCGCCCGGCTCGCCGTCTGGGAGGGCCGCTACCCCGCCTCCGGCTGACTCCCCATAGCGATTCTGCGTGCGGAAAGGCTCAGTGGGTGCGGGTGGCGACGAAGGTCGCGAGGTCGACCAGGGCGACGCGGGCCTCGGGGGTGATCGCCACGCCGTCGAGCGAGGCCACGGCCCGGGCGACGAGCTGGTCGATGGCCGCCTCGATCTGGGCGCGGGCGCCGACGTCCTCCATGAGGTCGCGCATCGCCAGCACCTCGTCGACGCTCAGGTCCGGCGACCCGACCCGGTCGAGGAGCGGTCGCTGCTCGGCCGGGCAACGGGCGACGGTCGCGGCGAGCAGCGGCGTGGGCTTGCCCTCGCGCAGGTCCTCGCCGACGCCCTTGCCGGTGCGAGCCTCGTCACCGAACACGTCGAGCCAGTCGTCGCGCAGCTGGAACGCCTCGCCGACCGGGTCGCCGTAGGCCGAGAGTGGCGCGGCCAGCTCGTCGAAGCGGCCGGCCAGCGCCGCACCCACGTGCAGCGGCCGCTCGACCGTGTACTTGCCGGACTTGTAGCGGGCGACGAGGTGGGCCCGGTCGAGCTGCGTGTCGCGGCGGGCGGTGCCCACCATGTCGAGGTACTGGCCGAGGTTGAGCTCGAGCCGCAGCTCGTCCCACACCGCGAGCGGACCGCGGGCCGCCTCGGCGACGAGCTGGTCGGCCAGCACGTGGGCCAGGTTGCCGATGAGGATCGCCACGCCCTCGCCGAAGCGGCGCGACTCGCCCCGCCACCTGCCCTCCTCGTGGCGGTCGGCGTAGCGCAGGTGCGCGGTGCGCGCGCCGCGGCGCGACGACGAGCCGTCCATCACGTCGTCGTGGATGACCGCGAACGCCTGCAGCAGTTCGAAGGCGGCGCCGGCGTCGATGATGCGCGGGTCGTCGGGATCGCCGCCCGCGCCGACGAAGCCCCAGTAGCAGAAGGCCGGTCGCAACCGCTTGCCGCCCCCGAGCACGAGCTCGGCCAGTGTGTCCACGGGGGCGGCGAGATCGGGGTCGACCTGCGACCAGCGCGCACGCTCACGGTCGAGGAGGCGCTGCAGCCGGTCCTCGACGCGGTCGGCCACCACCCGCAGGCCCGGCGGTGCGATCGCAGGCGTGCGGGGGGTGGTCATGGCCCTTCGACCCTACGGTCCGGTCCGGCTCATGGTGTCATCGGGTCGCGGCGAAAACCGCCCGGACCAGGCCCTCGCTGCGGGGATCGCCGGCGTCGAAGCGCAGGTCGTTCATCACGTAGCCGAACGCGATCCCGGTCCCGGGATCGGCGAAGGCGAGCGACCCGCCCGCTCCGGCGTGGCCGAAGCAGCCTGCGGGGTTCGCGGCACCGAAGCTCCGCCCGAGCATGAAGCCGAGGCCGAAGGCCGACTCCGCCATGATCACCGCATCGGGGCCGCGCACCTGCTCGACGGTCGCTGCGTCGACCGTCGACGGCTGCAGCAACCGCGTGCCGTCGACGCCATCGCCGACGAGCGACGCGTACATGCGGGCGAGCGATCGCGCGTCGCCGATGCCGTTCGACGACGGAAGCTCGCACGCGTGCAGCGTCCGGCTGTTCCACATCTCGTCGTAGTCGAAGAGGTCCGACGGGTTCGCAAAGACCCGGGCGAGCAACATCGAGTCGCCGAACGGCGCGAGCGCGTCGCGGATGCTGCTGCGCGGCGGCACGACCCTGGCCACGCGACCTTCGAGCTCCTCGGGCAGACCGATCCAGATGTCGAGAGCGAGCGGCGCGCACACCTCGTCGCGCACGTACCGGCCGGGCGTGCGACCGGTCACCCGCCGCAGCAGCTCGCCGACCAACCAGCCGTAGGTCCGCATGTGGTAGCCGTGCTGGGTCCCCGGCGGCCAGATCGGCGCCTGCGCGGCGAGCGCGTGGGTGATCGGCTCCCACGAGAGCGCCTCGTCGAGGGTGAACGTCCCCTCGACCAGCGGCAGCCCGGCCTGGTGGCTGAGCACCTGGCGGACGGTGATCGCCTCCTTGCCGGCGGCTGCGAACTCCGGCCAGATCGACGCGACGGTGACGTCCGCGTCGAGCAGCCCGCGCTCGATGGCGAGGTTGGCCGCGACCGCGGTCACGCCCTTCGTGGACGAGAAGAACGGGACGATCGCGTCCTGCTCCCAGGCCCGTCCGTCGGCCGGGTCGGCCACGCCACCCCACAGGTCGACCACCGGACGACCCTCGACGTACACGCAGACCGACGCACCGACCTCGCCGTGGTCGGTGAAGTTGGTCCCGAACGCGTCGCGCACCGCCTCGAAGCCGGGCTCGACCATGCCCTCGATGTCCACGACCTGGAGCATGTCAGGATCGGTGGGTCATGGAAGAAGTGTCGATCACGCTCTTCGAAGCGGTGGGCGGGCAGCCGTACTTCGACGACCTCGTCCACCGGTTCTACGAAGCCGTCGCCGCCGACGACGTGCTCCGGCCCCTCTACCCCGACGACCTCGAGCCGAGCGAGCGCCACCTCGCGCTCTTCCTCGGCCAGTACTGGGGCGGGCCGACCACCTACAGCCAGGAGCGGGGCCATCCCCGGCTGCGGATGCGCCACGCGCCGTTCCGCGTGGGCCGGGCGGAGCGCGACGCGTGGTTCCGGCACATGGCCGACGCGGTGCGGGCGACCGGCGTCGGCGACGAGGTCGCCCAGCGGCTCCTCGACTACTTCACGATGGCTGCGGACCACATGATCAACTCGCCGGGCTGACCGCCGATCGCGTCCGGGCCGGGACCCCGACGAGCAGGTTGAGCGCGCTGGCGATCACGAGACCGACGGCGGCGCCGCAGACGACGTCGAGCGGGTTGTGAGCACCGACGTACACGCGTGTGAAGCACACGAGGCCCACGACGACCCACGGCACGATCTTCCAGCGGCCAGGCAGGTAGGGCGCGACGAGCCCGGCGATCGCCGCGATGAGCACCGCGTGGCCTGACACGAAGCTCTCGCCGTGGAGGCTCACGTCACCGCGCGCGTGGATGTGTGGACCGATCGTCGTACCCGGGCGGCGGCGCGAGACGATCGTCTTGACGACGCGCTCGAGGCCGAGCTTGGCGACCGTCGCGACGAGGAGCAGCAGTGCCAGCCGGAAGCGGCGCGTGATCGCCGCCACGAGCGCGGCGAGCGGACCGACGACCAGCACGCCGAGCTGCTGGAACGGCCAGAGCACCGGGTAGAGCGCGCCCGGCAGGTCGTTCACCGCCTTGAAGAGCGACTCCTCGGGGTCCGACACCGTCCCGTCGCGCACGATGACCATCCCCGCGACGACCACCGCGAGGGCGACGACGCCGACGGTCACGTCGACGTCGCGGCGTTCGTAGACGTGGGCCATGGCAACCCCCCGGGCGGACTCTAGGGGGACGTGCCAGACTCCCGCTGGGGCTCGGGGGTGTGAGCCCGGAGGGAGCGCCCGGTGTCCGTTCACCGATCCGGCGCGGCGGTCGTGGTCGTGTGGTGCGCCGTCGCGCTGGTGGGCCTGTCGGCCTGCAGCGATCGACCGCAACCGTCGTCTGCGGTGGCGCACCTGGACGACGACGTCCTGACGGTCGGCTCCTTCGACTTCCCCGAGAGCGTCGTGCTCGCCGAGCTGTACAGCGAGGCGCTCGAACGCGCGGGGATCGCGGTGCACCGCTCGTTCCAGCTCGGTCCACGCGAGCTCGTCGCACCTGCGCTCGCGCAAGGCCTGATCGAGCTCGTCCCGGAGTACCGAGGCACCGCGCACGAGTTCTTCGACGTCGGGTCGACCAGGGCCGACCTCGACCCGCTCCGCTCGGCACCGGCCGAGGACGCGAACGCGATCGTCGTGAGCCGCCGGACGGCGCGGCGCTACCACCTGCGTTCGATCAGCGACCTGCAGCCGATCGCCCGGCTGTTGACCTTCGGCGGTCCGCCCGAGTGCCCGTCGCGACCCCTGTGCCTCCCGGGACTGCGTCGGACCTACGGGTTGCACTTCGCGGAGTTCGTGCGCCTCGACACCGGCGGCCCCGTGTCCCGGCAGGCGCTGCTCGACGGAGCGGTCGATGTCGCGCTGCTGTTCAGCTCCGACCCGGCGCTCGGCGGTGGGGGCGATCTGGTCCAGCTGACCGATGACCGCGACCTGCAACCGCACGAGAACGTCACGCCGTACGTGCACCGTCGGGTGCTCAGGCACTTCCCGGGGCTGGCCGCGGTGGTCGACGACGTCTCCGCCCACCTGACGACCGCCGGGCTCCGCACGCTCAACGCGCAGATGACTGCGGGGGACCGGCCGGTCCGGACCATCGCGTCGCATTGGCTCGACGCCGAGGGCATCCGATGACCGTCGACATCACGACCCCGCCGAGGACGGGGCGACGTCGCCCGTCGGGCACACCGCCGCCGCTGCCGCGCAGCATCGGGACCACCGGGCTCGGCTGGATCGCCGCGACGGTCGCGCTGGTGATCTGGATGGCGCTGGCCTTCCACGTCGACGGCGTCGGCCGCGCGACCGACCGGGCCGACAGCGCGGTGCTGCGATCGGTCAGCCACCTGCGCACCCCGTGGCTGACCGACCTGATGACGGGCGTGGCCCGCATCGGCACGGGTTGGGGGACGTCGATCATCGCGGCCGCCTTCGTGCTCGCGCTCCTGGTGCTGAAGCGCTGGCGGCACCTCTTCACGTTCTTCGGCGCCCTGATGGTCTTCTACGTCATCGGCGCGCAGCTCTACCACGCCCTGCCGCGGCCCCGTCCCTACGACGTGACGATCATCGGCCGCTGGTCGGCGTGGTCCTCGTTCGCGCCACCGGTCTCGGTGATCGCGCTGCTCTTCGTCGCCATGGCGTACACGCTCGTGCCCGCGGGTGTGCGTCGGACCGCAGCGAAGGTGGCAGCTGCGGCGGTCATCGGCCTCTTCGCCGCGTCGCAGCTCTACCTCGGGACGTACCACCCGTCCGACATCGCGGTCGGGGTGTGCTTCGCGGTGGCCACTGCGGTCAACGCCTTCCGCTTCTTCACGCCGAACGAGGTCTTCCCGGTCACGTACCGGGGTGGCAAGACCGCCCACCTCGACGTGGGCGGCCGGCGTGGTGAGGCGTTGCGGCACGCGGTCGAGACCCAGCTCGGGCTCAGGGTCGTGGAGATCAAGCCGGTCGGCCTCGAGGGCTCGGGTGGATCGACGCCGCTGCGGTTGAAGCTCGACGACGGCACCTACCTGTTCGGGAAGCTCTACGCGATGAGCCACGTGCGGGCCGACCGCTGGTACAAGCTCGGCCGGACGGTGCTGTACGGCCGGCTCGAGGACGAGCAGCCGTTCCAGTCGGTCCGGCGATTCGTCGAGTACGAGGACTACACCGCCAGGCTGCTGCGCGACATCGGTGTCCCGACCGCGGTGCCCTACGGCATCGTCGAGCTCACCCCCGAGCGCGAGTACCTCTTCGTCACCGAGTTCTTCGACGGCGCGAAGGAGATCGGCGAGGCCGAGGTCGACGACTCAGTGATCGACCAGGCGCTGATCATCGTCCGCCACCTGTGGGACGCGGGCCTCGCCCACCGTGACATCAAGCCGGCCAACCTGATGGTCCGCGACGGCCGGGTGGTCCTGATCGACGTCTTCTTCGTGCAGGTGCGGCCCTCGCCGTGGCGGCAGGCCGTGGACCTCGCCAACATGATGCTCGTCCTCGCGGTCCGGACCGATCCCGATCGCGTCTACGAGCGGGCGCTGCGCTACTTCACCGCCGACGAGATCTCCGAGGCGTTCGCCGCCGCGCGAGGGGTGGCCAGTCCCACGCAGCTGCGCACCGCGCTGAAGCAGGACGGACGCAACCTCCTGCACCGCTTCCGGGAGCTCGCTCCTGAGCGCCCGCCGATCAAGCTGCAGCACTGGAACGTGCGGCGCCTCGCCTACATCGCCGCCCTCGTCGTCGGCGCGCTCCTCGTGACCGAGAACACCGTCAACCTGCTCAGCCCGGCCTACGACGTCGACACCAGCGGCCGGCCCGACTGCGGAACCGGCGTCGTGACGACCCTGATGGCGCAGTCCGTGCCCGACGCGTCGTCGGTGCCGTGCCTCGCGGCACTGCCCGCCGGCTGGACCTTCGCCACCTTGCACGTCCGGCGGGGCGAGTCCACCTTCTCGCTCGACTCCGACCACGGTGGGCCCGACGCGGTGCGGGTCACCTTGCACCGGTCCGACCGCTGCACCACGGCAGGTGCGACCGAGGTCCCGAGCGACGAACCCGGCATGCGCCGCTTCGAGCACATCGAGCAGCTCCCACCGACGCTCAGGTCGACCCGCACGTACGTGTTCGCCGGCGGGTGCGTCACCTACCGGTTCCGGATCGACGCCGACCGCAGCGCAGCACTGCTCTTCGACGCGGACACGGCGCTCGCGATGCAGCCTCGCCAGCCGCTCGTCGACGAGGTCCGGGCGGACACCGACCTGCGCCTCTGCGGAGCGGGCGCACCGCCGTGTCCGGGGGAAGAGGACTAGCGCTGTGGTGACCCAGCTCACGGTCATCGGCGTGTGGATCGTCGTCGGGCTCGCGGTGGTCATCGTGGCCACGGCGGTCTCGCTGCGGTTGCTCGGCCTGCGTCGTGGGTGGGGCCGCGCCGCGCTCTCGGGGCTCATCGGTTGGACCGGCGCGCTGCTCATCTCGCTCGCCATCGGGGACTGGGACTGGGGTGACGACGGCCTCGCCGTCCGCGTCGTCGCCTTCGGGATCCCGGCGACGATGGCCGTCGCAGTCGCCTTCGACCTCGTGGCCCGGCCGGGCTCGCTCGCCACCGGCGAGCGGGCAGGTCTCGTGGTCGCCACCCGGCCGCTGCGCGCGATCCGCCTGCGGGTCTCCGTGCTGCGTCGGTACCGCGAGCTCGTCCGCCTCGCGCGCGAGGAGGGCTTCGGGCCGACCCGCTCGGCGGCCGAAGCGGGCGTGCCGGGGACCGCAGACCCGATGGGGGTGCGGCTCCGTCGTGCGCTCGAACGGGCCGGTGGCGTGTACGTGAAGCTCGGCCAGATCGCGGCCACCCGGGTCGATCTCCTCCCGGCCGACATCTGTCGCGAGTTGGGCGCGCTACAGAACCGGGTGGGCGCCGAGTCCTCCGAAGCGATGCGTGAGGTGCTGGAGGAGGAGTACGGACGCCCCGTCGACGAGGTGTTCGCCTCGTTCGACTGGGAGCCGATCGCGGCCGCGTCCATCGGCCAGACCTACGCCGCTCGCCTCCACTCGGGCGAGTCGGTGGTGGTCAAGGTGCAGCGGCCGGGGGTCGACCTGGTGATCGAGCGCGACCTGGCCGCGCTCGCGCTGCTCGCCGACCTCGCGCAGCGGCGCACCTCGCTCGGCCAGAGCGTCCGGTCCGGCGAGGTGCTCGGGCAGTTCGCCGACAGCCTGCGGGCCGAGCTCGACTTCCGGCGCGAGGTCGAGGCGATGGCGGAGATGTCCGCGCTCCTGGGCGCGACGTCGGGCGTGCGGGTTCCCCTGGTGCACCGCGAGCTCTGCACCCGGCGGGTGCTGGTGCAGGAGCGGTTCGCCGGCGCCACCCTGGCCGACACGGGTCGCCTCGACGAGGTCACGGCCGTCGACCGCCCGAAGCTCGCGGAGCAGTTGCTGCGCACCACGCTCGACCAGGTCCTCCGCAACGGCTTCTTCCACGCCGACCCGCATCCGGGCAACGTCTTCGTGTTCGACGACGGCTCGTTGGGCCTCATCGACTTCGGAGCGGTGGGTCGGCTGGATCCGATCCAGCAGACCGCGGTGCTCGAGATGTTGGCCGCGTTCGTGCAGCGCGACACCGGCCTGCTGTGCGATGCGATCGAGCGGGTGGCCGACGTCGACGAGACCGCACCCCGCGAGCGACTCGAGCGGGCGCTGGCCCGGCTCGTCGCCGCGAACGTGCGGGCGACCGGCTCGGTGGAACCGACGATCTTCCAGGATCTGGTCCGCCTCCTCGGCGAGTTCGGGCTGCGACTTCCGGGTGACCTCGTGCTGCTGTCGAGGGTGCTCGTCACCGTCGACGGGACGTTGCGGCAGCTCGATCCCGACATGTCGATGGTGGCGAGCGCGGCCGCGCTGATGGCGCCCAGCTCGAGCTCACCGATCGTCGACCGCGACCAGATGCTCCGCGATGAGCTCATGCGGGTGCTGCCGCACCTCCGGCGGCTGCCCGAGCGGGTCGACCGCCTGCTCACCCTCGGTGGACGCGGCGATCTCCGCATCCGACACGTGACCGACGAGGACTCCCGTCGCGTGGTGCGCACCATCGCCAACCGTGCGTTGCTCTGCGCGGTCGGAGCGGTCTTCCTGCTCGTGGCGGCGCTGCTGCTGGTCGCGGCCGACGAGGGCCCCGAGGTCGCCACCGGGACCGGGCTGTACGAGGTGTTCGGGTACCTCGGCTTGTTCGGCGGGACCGTGCTCCTGATGCGGGTGACGGCCGCAGTGGCGCGGGACGGCACGACGTGACCACCGGCCGAGAGGAGCGTCCATGTCAGCGGTGACCGTGGCGGCCCAGGCGGACGACTTCCCGGTGTTCGACGTGAGCCCACCGGGTGAGCGCTACTTCCGCCATCCCGGCGACGTCGTGCGCCTCGTCGTGTGGGGTGTCGGGACGATCGTGCTCGCGGTGCTCGTCGGGACCGGGACCGCGACGTCCCAGGGGGTGTCCGATGACGTGGCCAGCGTGTTCGGCCAGGTCGCGGACAGCGCCCGCGAGCTGCTCCTCGTGCTCGTGCAGGCGGCGGCGCTGGGTGGCCCGCTCGTGATCGTGGTGGCCCTGGTCGCCCGCTGGAGGTGGCGGCGCATCGGGCTGCTGGTCCTGGCCGCGCTGGCGGGTGCGCTGCTGTGGCTCGGGCTCGACCTGTTGCTGGATCTGCCCGGTCGGCTGCCCGATGCGCTCGACGGCGACACCTGGATCGCCACGACCCGCTTCCCGACGCTCCCGTACCTGACCGGCGCCGCCGCGGTCACGACGGTCGGCAAGCCCTGGCTGTCCCGCTCCTGGCGCCGCACCGGCGATCTCGTGCTCACGGTGCTCGCGTTGGTGATGGCGATCGCCGGCATCGCCGGAGTCCCCGAGCTCGCGCTGGCCGTTGCGGCTGGCGCGGCCGCCGGAGCCGCGGTGCTGGTCGTCTTCGGCGCACCGAACCGCCGGCCCACGCCCGCCGCCGTCGCCGCTGCGCTCGCCGCAGCCGGGCTCCCGATCCGTGACCTCGACCTGCGGCGGGCCGAGGGCGGCCGCACGCAGCTCTACGAAGCCGTGCCGGTCGACGGCGATCCGCTGTTCCTCAAGGTGTACTCCCGGGACAGCCGCGACGCCGATCTCGTCTACCGGGCGTTCCGCACCGCGCTGCTCCGGGGGACGGCGGACCGGTGGCCCTCGACGAACCTCCGCCAGCAGGTCGCGTACGAGGGCTTCCTCATGATGCTGGCCCGGCGGGGAGGGGTCCGCTGCCCACGGGTGGCTGCGGTCGCACCGCTCGGTGACGGCTCGGTCGTGCTCGCCATGGAGGAGGACGACG
>JAFBAD010000387.1 GCA_019247975.1 Acidimicrobiia bacterium | reverse complement strand
CACGACGAAGTGGGTCGGTGCGATCTCGGCCCGCAGCGATCCGCACGCGCAGGGCCCGAAGATGCGGGTGACCCCCAGTGCCTTCAGGGCCCAGAGGTTCGCCCGGAAGTTGATGCGGTGGGGCGGGATGACGTGGCCCGGGCCGTGGCGGGCGAGGAACGCGACCTCGTGATCGCCGATCGAGCCGATGTGCACCGGTCCCGACGGGGAACCGAACGGGGTGTCGACGGTCCGCTCGGTGACGTCGTCGAGGAGCTCGCTGAACCCGGAACCCCCGAAGACCCCGATCACCGCTACGCGGGCGTGGCGCTCTTCGAGCCGGAGCCGCCGGAGGAGCCCGATGCACCTGAACCTGACGAGCTCGAGGACCCCGCGTCGCTCTTGGTCGAGGAGTCCTTCTTCGACTCCGAGCTCGACGAGCTCTCGCTCGTGGAGCTGCTCTCGCCGTTGCTCTTCGCGGCGTCGGACTTCTTGCCGTTCGAGCCCGAGCGGCTGTCGGTCTTGTAGAAGCCGCTGCCCTTGAAGGTGATCCCGACGTTCCCGAACACCTTGCGCAGGCGGCCGCCGCAGTTCGGGCACTCGGTCAGCGCGTCGTCGGTGAACGCTTGCACCACGTCGAACGTGTGCTCGCAGTCCTTGCAGCGGTACTCGTAGGTGGGCACGGGATGCTGCTCCGATTTCCTGGGCCGATTGGCACTCTCGGGGGCCGAGTGCCAGCTTACCGGCCCGGCCGCTGCGTCCACTAGACAGACGTGGTGGCACCCGTGACGAAGGCCGTGATCCCGGCGGCGGGTCTCGGCACCCGCTTCCTCCCGGCCACGAAGGCGCAGCCGAAGGAGATGCTGCCGGTCATCGACAAGCCGGCCATCCAGTACGTCGTCGAGGAGGCGGTGCGGGCCGGGATCGACGACATCTGCATCGTCACCAGCAGCTCCAAGCGCTCCCTCGAGGACCACTTCGACCGCAACTTCGAGCTCGAGCACCTGCTCACGAGCAAGGGCAAGGACCGTGAGAAGGACGACGTCGTCGCCCTCGCCGAGCTGGCCGACTTCCACTACGTCCGCCAGGGCGAGCCGCTCGGCCTCGGCCACGCGGTCGCCACCGCCCGCCGCCACATCGGTGACAGCCCGTTCGTGGTGCTGCTCGGCGACGAGTTCATGGCCGAGGGCTCCGGGCTGCTCGAGGGCATGATCGCGACCCACCAGGAGCACGGCTGCTCGGTGCTCGCGCTGATGGAGGTGGAGGGCGACGAGATCGCCCGCTACGGCAGCGCCGACAGCGAGGCGTTCGGCGACCGCCTGGTGAAGGTGAACGGCGTGGTCGAGAAGCCGAAGCCGGCCGAGGCGCCGTCGAACCTGGCGGTCATGGGCCGCTACGTCTTCACGCCGCAGATCTTCGAGCACATCGCCCGCCTGACGCCCGGTGCGGGCGGTGAGCTGCAGCTGACCGATGCGATCGGCACGCTGCTGGCCGAGCAGCAGGTCCTCGGCTTCACCTTCAGCGAGGGCCGCTACGACACCGGCGTCGTCCTCGACTACCTCAAGGTCATCGTCGAGATGGCGGCCGCCCGCCCCGACATCGGCCCCGAGTTCTCCGCCTTCCTGAAGGACTTCGTAGCGAAGGTGTGACGATTCTGCGTGCAGTTCTGTACGGATCTGTGCAGAAGCGCACGCAGAAACGCTGCGGTCCTAGCGTCCCAACGATGATCTCCCTGGCCGACGCCCGCGCCGCGGTGCTCGCTGTGTGCGCGCCGCTCCCGGCCCGGGCGGTCGCGCTGGCCGACGCGGTCGGCTGCGTGACCGCCGAGGCGGTGCGCTCGCTGGAGTCGGTGCCGCCGTTCGTGAACTCGGCGATGGACGGCTTCGCGGTGCGTGCGGCGGACACCGCCGGCGCGAGCGAGGCCGGACCGGTCCGGCTGCAGGTCGTCGACACGCTGATGGCGGGGATGGCGCCGGGCCGGACGGTCGAGGCGGGCGAGGCCATCCGGATCATGACCGGCGCGCCGTTGCCCGACGGCGCCGATGCGGTGGTGATGGTCGAGCGCAGCCGTCCGGCGGGTTCCGACGAGGTCGACCTGACCGAGGAGGTGCGGCCCGGCGCCGCGGTCCGCGACGCCGGCGACGACGTGCAGCCCGGCGACGAGGTCGTCCCGGCCGGCACGCTGCTGCGCCCGGCCCACCTCGGCGTGCTGGCCAGCGTCGGCTGCACCGAGGTGGTGGTGCGGCCCCGCCCCCGGGTCGGGCTGCTCTCGACCGGCGACGAGCTCGTGCCGCCCGGCGAGCCGCTCAGCCTCGGCCAGATCCGCGACTCCAACCGGCCGATGCTCGTGGCCCTCGTCGCCGCGATCGGCGCCGAGCCGATCGACCTCGGGCGGGTGCCCGACGACGAGGCGCAGCTCGAGACCCGGCTCCGGGCCGGCGCGCAGGACTGCGATGTCATCGTCACGAGCGGCGGCGTGAGCATGGGCGAGGCCGACGTGGTCAAGCTGGTCCTCGGCCGCATCGCCTCGATGGACTGGATGCAGATCGCCATCCGGCCGGCCAAGCCGTTCGCGCTGGGCCGCATCGACGGCACCCCGGTGCTCGGCCTGCCCGGCAACCCGGTGTCGTCGTTCGTGTCGTTCCAGCTGCTGGCCCGGCCCGGCCTGCGCCAGATGGCCGGGCGCACCGACCTCGACCACCCGTGCGTCGCGGCGGTGGCCGACGCGGCTATGCCCCGCCGGCCCGACGGCAAGACCCACTTCCTGCGGGTCCGCACCACCTTCGACGGCGCCCGGGTGCACGTCGCCCCGGTCGGCGCGCAGGGCAGCCACCAGCTGTCCGCCACCGCAGGGGCCGACGGCTTGGCCGTGCTGCCCGACGGCGACGGCGTCGGGCCGGGCGACGACCTCGAGGTGCTGCTCATGGCGCCCGAGGTGACCCTGGCCACTTCCTCGTAGCCTGGACGCCGTGCCGGCGTTGACCGATTCCTACGGGCGTGTGCACCGCGACCTGCGGATCTCGGTGACCGACCGCTGCAACTACCGGTGCACGTACTGCATGCCGGCCGACGGCCTCGACTGGCTGCCCCGTGAGGATCTCCTGAGCTTCGAGGAGATCGAGCGGGTGGCCCGGGTCTGCGTCGAGCACCACGGGATCGACTCGATCCGCTTGACCGGTGGTGAGCCGACGGTCCGCCACGGCCTGCCCGAGCTGGTCGCCCGGCTGGCCCGCCTCGGCGTCGACATCGCCCTCACCACCAACGGATCCCGGCTCTCGGCCCTCGCCCGTCCGCTGGCCGAGGCCGGCCTCCGCCGGATCAACATCTCCTGCGACTCGCTGCACGACGGCCGCTTCGCCGCGATGACCCGCCGCGACGACCTCCCCAACGTGCTCGCCGGCATCGCCGCCGCGCTCGAGGCGGGGCTGCACCCCGTGAAGCTCAACGTGGTGCTGCGGCGCAGCGTGAACGACGACGAGGCCCTGGCCTTCGCCGAGTTCGGCCGGGCCACCGGCGTGACGGTCCGCTTCATCGAGTTCATGCCGCTCGACGCGGACGGGGGATGGACCTCGGCCGAGGTCGTGCCGGGCAGCGAGATCGTGGCCGCCATCGCGGCGGTCCACCCGGTGGAACCGGTCCGTCGCGGGCACGAGCCGGCGGCCCGCTGGCGCTACCTCGACGGCCGGGGCGAGATCGGCGTGATCGACTCGGTCACCGAGCCGTTCTGCGCCTCCTGCGACCGCATCCGCCTGACCGCCGACGGCCGCCTGCGCTCGTGCCTCTTCGCGACCGACGAGGTCGACCTGCGGCCCACGCTCCGAGGGGGAGGCGACGACGAGGCCATCGCCGGCATCGTCGCGGCGACCGTGGCGGCCAAGGGACCGGGCCACCAGATCGGCCAGGTCGCGTTCGTGCGCCCCCACCGGTCGATGTCCCAAATAGGCGGGTGAGCGGTTGGTAATAGGATCGCCCGCATGTCGGACAGGGGCCTCACCCACCTGGATCCGCTGGGCCGGGCGCGGATGGTCGACGTCACGCCCAAGGAGCCGACCCACCGGCGGGCCGTCGCCAAGGGTCGGGTGCTCATGGCGCCGGAGACGACGTCGCTCGTGGCCCGTGGTGCGATCGGCAAGGGCGACGTCCTGGCGGTCGCCCGGGTCGCCGGCATCCAGGCGGCCAAGCGCTGCTCGGACCTGATCCCGCTCTGCCACCCGCTGCTGGTCGGCGCGGTCCTGGTCAACTTCCGGATCGAGGACGACTTCATCGAGGTCGAGGCCCACGTGGACACCGTGGACCGCACCGGTGTCGAGATGGAGGCGCTCACCGCCTGCTCGGTGGCCTGCCTGACCATCTACGACATGTGCAAGTCGGCCGACCGCACGATGGTGATCAGCGACGTCACCCTCTGGGAGAAGACCGGCGGTCGCTCGGGCACCTACCGGCGCCAGCCGTAGTCACCCGCCGGCATCCCCGCCACCCGGCGTAGCCACCGCTTCTGGCGGACCGTCGCGCGTTCGTAGTAGAACCGCAATGTTCCGCCCAGGTCGTGACCATCCCCGATGCCGTGTCGGGGTGCCGGTACGGTCGAGATCACCCGAAAGCAGGCACGGAGCGTGACGTTGTTGCTTCTCGTGATCTTGGTGGGCATGTGGGTGGCCGTCCTGCTGCCTCCGTACCTCCGCAACCGCAGCTCGCGGGCGTCCACCTCGCTGCACTCGTTCCGGCGGCTGGTCACCACGCTCGAGCGCACCGGCCCGGTCGACGCCGGCCCCGGCTGGCGGGGCACCCTCCCGCCCCGCTTCGGTGGGGTCAGCCCGATCCACCTGGACCGGACCGCCGCGATGATGCCGCTGGGCCGCTCCGAGGCCCGCCGCCGGCGCCGTGACGTCCTCTTCACCCTGGTCGGCGCAGCCCTGATCACGCTGGTCCTGGCCGTCCTCCTCGGCGGCGTCGCCATCTGGTTCCACCTGCTGGCCGACGTGCTGCTCGCCGGCTACGTCGTCATGCTGGTCCAGGTGCGGCGCACGGCCGTCGAGCGCCAGACCAAGGTCCGGTACCTGGCGCCCCGCTCCGCTCCGGAGCCCGCCACCCTCCTGGTCCGCCGCCGGGCGTAGATCAGGCAGACCGGAGGCCGCCCGCGGACGGCGGTACGGTCCCCGGCTGTGCGGGA
>JAFBAD010000263.1 GCA_019247975.1 Acidimicrobiia bacterium | reverse complement strand
TCCTCCCGATGGCCGTCGACCTCGGTACGACCGTGCGCGGCGAGCGCGGCGGCGACCGCGTCGTGCTCCGTTCCGACGACGAACCGTCGCCCGCGTCCGTCGCGCTCGACGGCACGGTGGACGACGACGGTCCGGCTTGGGCCGCGTACGTCGCCGGCGTGGTCGCGGAGCTGCAGCCCCGCACCGGGTTGACCGGCCAGGTGTCGACGAGGCTGCCGATCGGCGCCGGGCTGTCGTCGAGCGCGTCGCTCGAGCTCGCGGTCGCGCTCGCCCTCGGAGCCGGCGATGACGCGCCGGCGCTGGCCCGCATGGCGCAACGAGCCGAGCAGCAGGCCTCCGGCGTCCCCTGCGGGATCATGGACCAGCTCACGGTGGCCGCCGGCATGGAAGGCCACGCGCTGCTGATCGACTGCCACGACCTCTCCATCGAGCCGGTGCCGGTCCCGGATTCGGTCGACGTGGTCGTCGTGCACTCCGGCCTGCCCCGCACCCTGGCCGGTTCCGCCTACGCCGAGCGCCGGAGGGAGTGCGAAGCGGCGGAGGCCGTGATCGGGCCGCTGCGGCTGGCCGCACCGGGCGACGAGCGTGCGATCCGCGATCCGGTCCTGCGGCGGCGGGCCCGCCACGTGATCAGCGAGAACGCGCGCGTGCGGGAGACCGCGATCGCGCTGGAGCACGGCGCCACCGACGCGCTCGGCCCGCTCATGGCTGCGAGCCACGCGAGCCTGCGCGACGACTTCGAGGTGTCGGTCGAGGAGGTCGACGCGCTCGTGGCGCGGCTGGCCGGCACCGACGGCGTGCACGGCGCCCGCATGACCGGCGGCGGCTTCGGCGGTTGCGTGGTCGCGATCACCCGACCGGGGGCGTTGCGGGAAGGCCAGCTCGTGCCCGGATCAGCATGGATCGTGCGCGCCAGCGCGGGAGCCCGCCTGCTCAGCTGAGCGACGCGAGCTGCTCGTGCAGCCGCGCCACGGCGCGCGGGGTGCGGACGCCCCACCAGAAGAGGTCCTGACCGTCGACGAGGACGGCGGGCGCGACCGTGCCGAGCTCGGCGAGGTGGCGGTCCTTGAAGGGGTAGGGCTCGGTCGGCGCGAGGACCACGTCGGGACGGGCGGCGCGCGCCGCGTCGAGGTCGACCTCCGGGTAGCGGTCGCCGGCGTCGGCGAAGACGTTCACCACCCCGAGCCACTCCAGCACCGACGAGCCGTACGTCTCGCCGTTCATCGTCATCCACGGGCGGCGCCAGATCGGCACGAACGCCCGCCGGCCGAGCGGCTCGACCGGGGCCGACGCGCCGGCACCGGTCGGGGTCACGCCCAAGGCCTCCGCGAGGTCGTCGAGCGCGGGCGCGACCTCGCCCACCGAGCGGGGCGAGCACGAGTGCACCGCGAGCCCCGCCGCGATCAGTGCATCCGCGTCTTCACGACGGTTCTCCTCGTCGCACATGACCACCAGATCCGGTGCCAGGTCGACGATGGCGGCGATGTCGGGATCCTTCGTGCCACCGATGTGGGGCAGCGACGGCTGCTCGCAGAAGCGGGTGCAGGCGATCGGCTGCACCTCCCAGGCGAGCAGGGTCTCGGTGACCGACGGGACGAGGCTGACGACCCGCGTCACGAGCCGATGAGCTTCGCCCTCTCGGCCTCGAACTGCGCCTGGGTGATCGCTCCCTGCTGCAGCAGGTTGTGCAGCTTCTCGAGCTGCTCGGCGGTGCTGATGCCGCTCGACGACGGTGCGCGCGCCCGGTCGAACTTGCGGTTCTCGTTCGACTCCATCTGCACGTAGATCTCGCGCTGGACGACCGCCGGCTTGCGGATGTCGGTCATCGTCTCCGTGCCCCGCTCACCGGCCGACTCGATGGCCAGGTCGCCGGCACCGATCATCCGCTCGAAGAGCGACTGGTTGAAGAAGACGGTGTTGATCCGCTCGAGCGGGATCTCGACGCCGGACTTCGAGATCCAGCCCCGGCGGGTGAGGATGCGGTCGCTGGTGAGGACGAACATCGTCGTGATCCAGCGCGCGTACTTGATCGCGAAGTAGACGACCGCGACCGCGAGCAGGACGAGCGCGGCGATCTTCGCCCCGGTCCCGACGGTGCCGTGGGTGGCGACCGCCGCGTAGAGCCCGAGGGCGATCGAGACGACGAGGAGGAGCGTCGGCCAGGCCAGGAAGATCCAGTGCGGGCGCAGGTCGAGGACCAGCTCCTCGCCCTCGTTCAGCAGCTTCCTCGGGAAGGGCACGGGCGCAATGTACGCCCCTCGGTAGCCTCGCCGGCGGTGAACGCCGATGTCCTCCTCGCCGGGTTGGACCCGGCGCAGCGGGCGGCGGTGACGGCGGAGGACAACCCGCTCTGCATCCTCGCGGGCGCCGGGTCGGGCAAGACCCGGGTACTCACCCGGCGGAACGCCCACCGGGCGGCGAGCGG
>JAFBAD010000367.1 GCA_019247975.1 Acidimicrobiia bacterium | reverse complement strand
GCCGCGATCCGCCTCGAGAAGCTGCGTCTTGCGATCGAGGAGGACCCGTCCGATCGCAACCTCAACCGCTTCTCGCGGGCCGAGGAGCAGTTCGGGCTCGACGGCGGCTACCGGGCCGACGCGGACATCCGCCGGCTGGCCGCTGGCCTCGGCCTCGCGGACGACCGGCTCGACCTGCCCATCGGCGTGCTGTCCGGCGGTGAGCGTCGCCGGGTCGAGCTCGTGCGCATCCTGTTCGCCGGCTCGGAGCTGCTCCTCCTCGACGAGCCCACCAACCACCTCGACACCGATGCGAAGGAGTGGTTGCTCGGCTTCCTCCGGGACTACCGCGGTGCCCTCCTCGTCATCAGCCACGACCTCGAGCTGCTCGACGAGGCGATCACCCGCGTGCTCCACCTCGACCGGGCCGGCCACGAAGAGGTCGGGACGATGGCCGAGTACAAGGGCACGTACTCCCAGTACCTCGCCCAGCGGGCCCGGGACGAGGAACGCCAGGCCAAGGTGGCCGCCGCGCAGGCGAAGGAGATCGATCGCCTGCAGACCCTCGTCGACCGCTTCGGGGCGAAGGCATCCAAGGCGTCGATGGCCCACAGCCTCGAGAAGCGGATCGACCGCATCAAGGCCGGCGGCGTCGAAGGGCCGGCCCGGCGGCGCGTCATGCAGGTGCGCTTCCCGGAGCCGCCGAGGCCTGGTCGCACCGTCCTCGAGGTGGCCGGCCTCAAGAAGGCGTACGGCGACAACGTCGTCTTCGACGACCTCAGCTTCGACGTCGGCCGCGGCGAGCGCTACCTCGTGATGGGCTTCAACGGCGCCGGGAAGACGAGCCTGCTGCGGGTCATCGCCGGGGTCACCGAGGCCGACGCGGGCGAGGTGCGGCCCGGGCTCGCGGTGTCGATCGGCTACTACGCGCAGGAGCACGAGGGCATCGACTCCGGCCGCACCCTGCTCGACCACGTGCGGGCCTCGTCGCCGGGCCTCGAGGAGACCGAGCTGCGCGGCCTGCTCGGCATGTTCGGCCTCACCGGTGACAAGGTCTTCCAGGCCGCGGGCACGCTGTCGGGCGGCGAGAAGACGAAGCTCGCCCTGAGCCAGCTCGTCGGCGGTCGCCACAACGTGCTGCTGCTCGACGAGCCGACCAACAACCTCGACCCGGGCTCACGCGAAGCGATCGCCCACGCCCTCGCCGGCTGGCCGGGCACGATCATCCTCGTCAGCCACGACACGGACTTCGTCCGCGACCTCGACCCCGACAGGGCGCTGCTCATGCCCGACGGCCACGTCGACCACTGGTCCGACAGCCTCCTGGAGCTGGTCGCCCTCGCGTAGCCACGCCCGTTCTGGGCCCTGTTGGCCGCGCCATGCGCGGGGAACCGGGCCAAAAACGGCTCAGGGCTGCTGCGGGGCGTCCTGGGGGAGGCCGGACAGCGCGGATTCGACGCGGGCGAGGGTGCCGGGGTCGAGGTTGGCGTAGACGATCCGCGCGCCCGTGAAGCGCTCGGCCTCGGCCACCAGTGCGTCGGGGTTGAAGCGGTCGACCAGCAGAGCGACGGTCACGGTGCCGGGTTGCACCGCCTCCTTGAACCAGTCGACCCACTGGTCGGGCAGCCCGATGTCGATCACCTTCGCGGCGGCTGCGCCCGCACCTGCGCCGATCGCGGTGCCGGCCGCCCAGCCGATCGGGCCGCCGATGAGCAGACCGACGAGACCCGCCCACATCCCGCCGGAGAGGGCGGCGGAGCCGGGCTTCGGGTCGGTGGTCTCCTTGACGTGGGTGCGGCCGTTCTCGTCCTTGCTGACGATCACGGCGTCCCGCAGCACCATCTGCTCGTTCGCCGCGAGTCGGGTGGCGGCGGTCAGGAACTCCTGGGCGCGGTACACGTCGTCGAACGACAGGCCGACGATGACCTGCGGGTCCTCGGTGGGTCCGGGATCGGTGTCGCTCATCGGTCGTACTCTCCCACGCCGTGGAGCCGGTCAACCGACGGGTGCCCGACGCCGAGCTCGGGCCCCGCATCGCCGCAGGTCGAGACACCGTGATCTACGCGCTCGGGGGCGACAGGGTCGTGCGCCGGGCGCCGGACGAGCGATCGTTCGAGCGCGAGGCCGTGGTCATGGAGCACGTGCGGGCCGCCGGCTACCCGGTGCCCGCGGTGCACGGGCTGGCGCCGGGCGAGATGGTGCTCGAACGGATCGCCGGCCCGACGATGCTCGAGGACCTGGGCAAGCGACCCTGGCGGCTGAAGACCCACGCCCGCCTGCTGGCCGAGCTGCACGACCGGCTGCACCGCATCGACGCGCCGGAGGACCTGCTGGCCTTCCGCGGTGCGTCCGGGACCGCGGTGCTGCACCTCGACCTGCACCCGGCCAACGTGATCCTCTCGCCGGAAGGACCGGTGGTCATCGACTGGACGAATGCCCGCCGCGGCGATCCTGCGGCCGACCTCGCGCTGACCTGGATCGTGATGGCCGTGTTCGACGCCGACGAGACGGGCCGTCTGCAGAAGGCGTTCGTGAGCGCGTTCCGCAAGCGGTTCGTGCGGCTGTTCCTCGATGCGGCCGACCGCGACGCCGCGGCTGCGGCCCTGCCGGCCGTCGCCGAGTACCGCCAGCACGACCGCAACATCCGACCGGCCGAGGCCGCAGCGCTCCGCCAGCTGGTGGTGGACGTCAGCGCTTCGCGCTGAGGTCCACCGGTCGCGACACGTCGGCGAAGAAGTCGCCGCCCTTGTCGTCCACGACGATGAAGGCGGGGAAGTCGCGCACCTCGATGCGCCACACCGCTTCCATGCCGAGCTCGGGGTACTCGAGCACCTCGACCTTGGTGATGCACTCCTGCGCCAGCCGCGCCGCCGGGCCGCCGATCGAGCCGAGGTAGAAGCCGCCGTGGCGGTGGCACGCGTCGGTCACCTGCTGCGAGCGGTTGCCCTTCGCGAGCATCACGAGGCTTCCGCCGGCCGCCTGGAACTGGTCGACGTAGGCATCCATGCGGCCGGCCGTCGTCGGTCCGAACGACCCTGACGCGTACCCGTCGGGCGTCTTCGCCGGCCCTGCGTAGTAGACGCAGTGGTCGCGCAGGTAGTCGGGCATCGGCTCGCCCGCGTCGAGGCGATCCTTGATCTTGGCGTGCGCGATGTCGCGAGCGACGACCATCGGCCCGGTCAGCGCGAGCCGCGTCCGCACGGGGTGCTTCGAGAGCTCGGAGCGGATCTCGTCCATCGGGCGGGTGAGGTCGATGCGCACCACGTCAGACGCGCTCTCGCCGAGCAGCTCCTCGTCGGTGACGTCCGGCAGGAACTGGGCCGGGTTGCGCTCGAGCTCCTCGAGGAACACGCCGTCCGCGGTGATCTTCGCCTGCGCCTGGCGGTCGGCCGAGCAACTGACCGCGATCGCCACCGGGCACGACGCGCCGTGCCGCGGGAGCCGCACGACCCGGACGTCGTGGCAGAAGTACTTGCCGCCGAACTGGGCGCCGATGCCGGTCGTCCGGGTCATCTCGAGTACCTCGGCCTCGAGCTCGACGTCGCGGAAGCCGCGACCGAGGTCGTTCCCGGACGTGGGCAGCGTGTCGAGGTAGCGGGCCGACGCGTACTTCGCGGTCTTGAGCGCGTACTCGGCCGACGTGCCGCCGATGACGATCGCGAGGTGGTACGGCGGGCAGGCCGCGGTGCCGAGCATCCGGGTCTTCTCGTCGAGGAAGGCCATCAGCCGCTGCGGGTTCAGGAGCGCCTTGGTCTCCTGGAACAGGTAGCTCTTGTTGGCCGAGCCGCCGCCCTTGGCCATGAACAGGAACTTGTACGCGTCGCCGTCGGTCGCGTACAGCTCGATCTGGGCCGGGAGGTTGGTGCCGGTGTTCTTCTCGTCCCACATCGTGAGCGGCGCCATCTGCGAGTACCGGAGGTTGGCTGCGTCGTAGGTCTGCTGGATGCCCCGGGCCAGCGCGGCTTCGTCGTCGCCCGCGGTCAGGACCTGCTGGCCCCGCTTGCCCATCACGATCGCGGTGCCGGTGTCCTGGCACATCGGCAGCACGCCGCCCGCGGAGATGCAGGCGTTCTTGAGGAGGTCGAGCGCGACGAACCGATCGTTCGCCGACGCCTCGGGGTCGTCGAGGATGTTCCGCAGCTGCTGCAGGTGGCCGGACCGCAGCAGGTGGGCGATGTCCCACATCGCTTCCCGGGCGAGCAGCGTGAGCGCCTCGGGCTCGACCTGCAGGAAGCGCCGACCGGCCGCCTCGATCGTGGACACGCCGTCGGACGAGAGGAGGCGGTACTCGGTGTCGTCGGGTCCCAGCGGGAGCAGCTCTTGGTACGTGAAGTCGCTCACGGCTCGAACCGTAGGCAGAGTGGGGTCGTGCCTACCAACGACGCGACCACCGACAACGCGGGCGATTACCGGATCGAGCACGACTCCATGGGGGAGGTACGGGTGCCTGCGGATGCCCGGTGGGGGGCCCAGACCCAGCGGGCGGTCGAGAACTTCCCGATCTCGGGAAGGACGATCGACCGCGAGCTGATCGGAGCACTGGCCTCCATCAAGGGCGCGGGTGCGACGGTCAACGCCCGGCTGAAGGTGATCCCCAAGGAGATGGCGACCGCCATCCACGACGCGGCGGCCGAGGTGGCCAGCGGCGCCCACGACGACCAGTTCCCGATCGACGTGTTCCAGACCGGGTCGGGCACCTCGTCGAACATGAACATGAACGAGGTGATCGCGTCGCTGGCCACGGAGCGGCTCGGCGCGCCGGTCCACCCGAACGACCACGTCAACGCGTCGCAGTCGTCGAACGACGTGTTCCCCTCGGCCATCCACCTGGCCGTCGCCCGTGCGACCACCCGCAACCTCGTCCCTTCGCTCGAGCACCTCGAGCAGGAGCTGCGACGAGCGTCCCGGCGCTTCCGCACCGTGGTGAAGTCGGGGCGCACCCACCTCATGGACGCCACCCCGGTGACGCTCGGCCAGGAGCTCGGTGGCTACGCCGCGCAGATCGCCGAGGACATCGAGCGCATCGGTGACACCCTGCCGAGGGTCGGGCGCCTTCCGCTCGGCGGCACCGCGGTCGGTACCGGCATCAACGCGCCGAAGACCTTCGCCCGCAACGTGATCAAGCGGCTGGCCGACGATATGGGCCTCCCGCTGGTCGAGGCGCCGGATCACTTCGCCGCCCAGGGCGCTCGCGACTCGCTCGTCGAGATGTCCGGCCAGCTGCGGGCGGTCGCGGTGTCACTCACGAAGATCGCCAACGACATCCGCTGGATGGGGTCCGGGCCACGCTGCGGTCTGGCCGAGATCCACATCCCGGACCTGCAGCCGGGCTCGTCGATCATGCCGGGCAAGGTCAACCCGGTGCTGGCCGAGGCGGTCACGCAGGTCTCCGCGCAGGTCATCGGCAACGACGCCGCGGTCGCGTTCGCCGGCACCCAGGGCAACTTCGAGCTCAACGTCTACCTGCCGGTCATGGCCCGAAACATCCTCGAGTCGATCGGGCTGCTCTCGAACGTCTGCCGCGTGTTCGCCGACCGCTGCGTGCACGGGATCGAGGCCGACGTCGAGCGCTGCCGCAGCTACGCCGAATCGAGCCCTTCGGTGGGCACCTCGCTCAACCCGTACATCGGCTACGAGAAGGCAGCCGAGGTCATCAAAGAGAGCGTGAAGTCAGGGCGTTCGATCCGCGAGATCGTCCTTGAGCGCAAGCTCCTGTCCGAAGCGGAGCTCGACCGCGCGCTGGATGTGCTCGCCCTGACGAAGGGCGGGGTCGCCTAGACCGGCGATCCGTCGAACGGCGACGGGTCCAGGCTCCCTGGGATCAGGGGCCGGCTCCAGCGCATGATGCGGCCGAGGTTCTCGGCGATCGACGCCCACTCGGCCGGGTGCCAACCCTCCGCCGCGCCGACGACGGTCAGGTCCTGGCGGATGTGCACGAGCGCCGGCAGCCACTCGAGGCCCAGGCCCCGGATGACGGCCCGGTCGGGATCGATCAGCGTGAGCGTGCGGTCCCCGTAGGGCCCGAGGAAGGTGCGGGCGTCGTCGGCGTCCGACGCGACCAGCCAGGCGACCCGGCAGTCGGCCTCCCGGAAGTTCCCGAGGACGCGAGCCGCGGTCTCGAGGATCCAGGCGCTCTGGTCCGTGTACGGGTCGATGACCACGAGCAGCAGGTGGAACGTCGTCACCCACTCCTCGAGGGTGCGGGGCTCTCCACCGAGCGCGGTGACAGACAGGTCGGCCGGAGCCGTCGTCACCACGGGCATCGGGGCGAGAAGGTAGCGCGCCCGGTTCGCGCCTCCCCAAACCCGGCCCACCGACCCGCACCGCAGCGTGGGTAGATTCGCTCCGATCCCACCTACGGAGGTGCAGCGCCTGTGGTCCTCGCCAACACGAGCTCGTTCGGCTACCGGCTGTTCTTCCTGCTGCACATCCTCTCGATCCTCGTGGCGTTCGCGCCGGCGTTCGTCTGGCCGATCGTCAACGCCCGGCTCCGCACCCAGGGCGCGACCCCGGGGGCCGAGATCGGCAAGATCATCCGCGACTCGTGGACCCGCATCCACGGCCCCGCACTCGTCCTCGCCGGGCTGTTCGGCATCTTCATGGTGATCCTCAGCAGCAAGGCCTGGAAGTTCAGCCAGACCTGGGTGTCGATGGCGTTCCTGCTCTGGTTCCTGATGCTCGGGGTCGTCTTCGGGCTCATGCCGTGGAACGAGCGGAAGGCCGCGGAGGGCGATGTCGCCGCCGACCGGCGATCGGCCGCCTTCACCGGCATCCTCCACCTGCTGCTCCTCCTCATGGTCGTCAACATGATCTGGAAGCCCGGTCTCTGAGTGCATCCGATCGAGCGGCTGCGCTACGTCGCGCGGGCCTCGGGAGCCGATCAGGCGATCCTCGTGCGGGAGACCGCCGGCGCGCTCGCCGCGTTTTCCGACGACCCGGCCGGTCTGGTGACCGCGTGCCGGCGCATCGTCGGCCGGCACCCCGGCTCGGCTCCGCTGTGGTGGCTCTGCTCCCGGGTGCTGACCGCAACGGAGCCGATGCGCGAGGCGTGGCAGGCGACCGACGAGCTCGAGGAGGACCGCACCGCGCAGGCGCTGTCCCACGCGATCCCCGATGACGCGA
>JAFBAD010000166.1 GCA_019247975.1 Acidimicrobiia bacterium | reverse complement strand
GTCGCCCATCTCGTCATCGATCACGGCGCCGAAGATGATGTTGGCGTCGGGGTGGGCGACGCCGTGGATGACCTCGGCCGCCTCGTTCACCTCGAACAGACCGAGGTCGCTGCCGCCCGAGATGCTGAGCAGGATCCCGCGGGCGCCTTCGATCGACGCCTCGAGCAGCGGGCTCGAGATCGCGTTGCGGGCCGCCTGCAGCGCGCGACCCTCGCCCGACGCGTAACCGATGCCCATGAGCGCCGAGCCGGCGTTGCTCATGATCATCTTCACGTCGGCGAAGTCGGTGTTGATCAGGCCGGGCGTGGTGATGAGGTCGGTGATGCCCTGCACGCCCTGCAGCAGGACCTCGTCGGCCATCTTGAACGCGTTGAGGACCGACGTCTTCTCGTTGGAGACGGTGAGCAACCGGTCGTTCGGGATGACGATCTGGGTGTCGACCTTCTCCTTGAGCTTCTGGATGCCCTGGTCGGCCTGCACCGAACGGCGCCGACCCTCGAAGGAGAACGGTCGGGTGACGACGCCGATCGTGAGCGCGCCGATGGTCTTCGCGACCTCGGCGACCACCGGGGCGCCACCGGTGCCGGTGCCACCGCCCTTGCCGGCGGTGATGAACACCATGTCGGCGCCCTTGAGCACCTCCTCGATCTCCTCGCGGTGAGCCTCGGCCGCCTCCCGGCCGACGTCGGGATCGCTGCCCGCGCCGAGCCCCCGGGTCAGCTCGCGACCGATGTCGAGCTTCACGTCCGCGTCGCTCATCAGCAGCGCCTGGGCGTCGGTGTTGATGGCGATGAACTCCACGCCCTTGAGGCCGGCGTCGATCATGCGGTTGACGGCGTTCACGCCGCCACCACCGATCCCGACCACCTTGATGACCGCGAGGTAGTTCTGCGGGTTACCGGCCATGGTTGGAGTGCACCTCCGAGCGAGGGGTCTGACGAGCGGATCCAGGAGTCGTCTTACCCTCAAGTCGAGGTCGAGGGTTATGTAAAGCTCTTGTTGTGGTCGAAACCCTACGCATTGCGCTCCCCTCGGTCAAGAACGGTTCCCGGCTCGGGTCAGCACGGGGCTGGAGGGCACCCGCACGTCGATCGTCGCGATCGGCGGATCGGGCACCGCCTTGGTGAGGATGGCGTCGAGCGCGACGAGCTTGTCGTCGAGCTGGTCGACCGAGCCGAGGTGCACCACGACGCCGTTCCGGAGCACGAGGTCGAGGCCGTCGCTCCCCCGGCGGATCCGGCCCGCTTCTGCGCCCAGCCGCGCCCCGAGCGCGGCGGCGACGTCGAGCGCTTCGCGCCGGCCGACCGACGAGCCCGGCGGTCCCGGGTCGACGCCGGTCACCTCGACCAGGTCCGGCTGCGGCGTGCGGCCGACGGTCACCACCCGACCGGTGCGATCGAGCACCGCCCAGCGCGTCCCGGCCCGCGCCTGGGCCACCGGCTCGCGCTCGGTGACCCGCACCTCGACCGTCGACGGCCAGCGGCGCTGCACCGTCACCCGGGCCACCCACGGCCGGGCCTCGACCCGCTTGGCGATCGAGCCGGTGTCCAGGTCGACCATCGCCGCGCCCGGCCGGATGCCGGCCGCCTTGCGGACCTCGGCCGGTGTGGTGCGCACCGTCCCGGCCACCTGCACGCGGTCGACGTCGAGGATCGGCGAGCGGATGACCACCACGGCCAGGGCCACGACCGCGAGCACCGCGGCCACGATCGCCAGGCGCAACCGGCGGCGGCGGCCCTCGTCCCGGCGCACCTCGATGCGCCGGGCCCGCATGCGGGGGTGGAGGTTCGGGTCGCGCCGCGGCCGGGGCCGGGGCCGGCGCTCGTCGGCGGTCACGGGTCGAACCCGACGAGGCACGTCTCGGGCACGAGCTCGACGCCGGTCTGGGCCCGCACCCGGGCCCGGACCTCGTCCATCAGCGCCCGCACGTCGTCGGCCGAACCCCCCTCGTCGGCCTGGATGAAGTTGGCGTGCTTCGTCGACACCTCGGCGCTGCCGATCCGCAGGCCCTTGCCGCCGGCCACATCGACCAGGCGGCCAGCCGAGTCGTCGGGCGGGTTGGTGAACACCGAGCCGGCGTTCTGCCCGCCGGGTTGGTTGGCTCGGCGCCACTGCACGATCTCGCTCAGCAGCGCCTCGCCGCCGGCGCGGTCGCCGGGTTCGAGGCCGAGCTCGGCCCACACCACGAGCGAGGCCGGCCCGATCGACGAGCCGCGGTAGCGGAGGTCCAGGGCCGACGCGGGCACCACGTCATCGTTGTCCCCCTGCAGATCCACCACGCGGACCCTCACCAGGGTGGCCGCCATGTCCGACCCGTGCCCGCCGGCGTTCATGCGCACCGCGCCGCCGATCGAGCCCGGCACGCCCACCGCCCACTCGAAGCCGCTGAGCGACCATCCCACCGTGCGCCGGGCCACCACCGGGAGGCTGGCCGCTCCTCCCGCGAGGACGTGGGACGGGTCGTCGTCGGACCGATCGATCGCGGCGAAGGCGTCGCCGAGGCGGAAGGCGATGCCCGGGAAGCCGCGGTCGGCGACGAGCAGGTTCGACCCCCGTCCGACCGCCAACGTCGGCGCGCCGGTCGCGGCGACCGCCGCGGCGAGCGCGGCCAGGTCGGCTTCGTCGTCGACGTCGACGAAGACCGCGGCCGACCCGCCCACCCGGTAGGTCGTCAGCGGCCCGATGGGAACGTCCCGCCGCGCCCGGGGGCCGAGCCGCGCGGCGGCCTCGGCCACCGCGCCGGCCAGCTCGGTCACCCGGCCCGCGCCTCGAGCCGGTCGAGCAGCTCGTCGGGCAACGAGGTGATGTCGCCCGCACCGAGGGTCAGGCACAGGTCGCCGGGGCGGAGCTCCCCGGCGAGGAAGGGGGCGATGTCGTCCCGGCGGGGCAGCCACACGACCCGGGTGCGCGGGTGGGCGTCGAGGACCGCGTTCACGATGAGCTTGCCGGTGACACCCGGCCGCGGTTGCTCGCCGGCTCCGTAGACGTCGGTGAGCACGACGACGTCGGCGTCCACGAACGAATCGCCGAAGGCGCGATGGAGGTCGGCGGTCCGCGAGTAGCGGTGCGGCTGGAAGACGGCGACGACGCGCGCCCAGCCGCCGGCCGCCGCTGCGGCCAGCACCGCCCGCACCTTGCCGGGGTTGTGGGCGTAGTCGTCGACCACCGTGATCCCGCCGACCTCGCCGCGGAACTGGAAGCGGCGGGCCACCCCGGCGTAGCGGGCCAGCGCGGACCGCCCCGCCTCGAACGGCGCTCCCAGCTCCAGGCCGGCGGCGATCGCCGCGGTGGCGTTGCGGATGTTGTGCAGGCCGGGCACGGGCAGCTCGACGGTGCCCAGCACCTCGCCGCCGTGCGCGAGCTGGAAGGAGCTGCCCTGCCGGCCGGTCACCGGGTCGACGATGCGGTAGTCGGCGTCCGGGTCGGTGCCGTAGGTCAGCGCGCCGCGGGCCCGGCCCAGGCGGGCTGCGCCCGGATCGTCGGCGCACACCAGGTTCGGGCCCGGCGCCTCGGAGAGGAAGCGGTCGAAGGCGCCTTCGATCGACGCGAGATCGCCGTAGAAGTCGAGGTGGTCGGCCTCGATGCTGGTGACGACCGCGACCTCGGCGCCGATCTCCACGAACGTGCCGTCGCTCTCGTCGGCCTCCACCACGAACCACTCGCCGTCGGACCAGACCGCGCCGGAGCCGATCTCGTTGAGCTCTCCGCCGACGATGAACGACGGCCGCATCCCGGCCTCGACCAGCACGAGCGCGAGCATCGACGACGTCGTCGTCTTTCCGTGCGTGCCCGAGACCGCGACGGTGCGCCGGGTCGCCGCGATCGCGGTGAGGATCTCGGCCCGGCGGAGCACCTCGATGCCCCGCTCGGTCGCGGCCCGGACCTCCGGGTTGCCGGCCGGGATCGCGGTCGACACAGCGACCGCGTCGACATCGCCGACGTTCGCGGCGTCGTGTCCAACGTGGACGGTGACCCCCTGGGCCCGCAGCCGCTCGAGCGCGACGGAGTCCTTGAGGTCCGAGCCGGACACCCGGTGGCCCATCGCGGCGAGCACCGACGCGATGGCGCCCATGCCGGCCCCGCCGACGCCGACCACGTGGACCGCCACCGGCCGGGTGAGGTCGATGCCCACGCTCAGCTCGCTCCCCGGCCCGCCGCGACCTCCTCGACCAGGTCGGCGACCCGGTCCGCCGCGTCGACCCGGGCCGAGCGGCGCATGGCCGCGGCCATGGCGGACCGCCGGTCGGGGTCGTCGACGATCGCCGCGAGCTCGCGCTCCAGCCGGTCGACGTCGAGCTCGTCGTCGGGGACCACGACCGCGCCACCGCCGGCCGCGACCGCCCGGCCGTTCGCGGTCTGGTGGTCGCGCGTGGCGATCGGCAGAGGGACGAGGACCGCGGGCACGCCGAGCGCCTCCAGCTCGGCCACCGATCCCCCTGCGCGCGTCACCGCCACGTCGGCCGCCTGCAGCAGGAGGTCCATGCGGTGCTCGTACTCGACCACCCGGTAGAGCAGCCGCCCGGGTTGCTCCTCCGCGGTGGCTGCGGTCGACGAGTACGCCGACCAGTCGCGCCGGCCGACCACGTGGTGCACCGCGAGGTCGCCGCGGTCCGACCAGCGCTCGACCAGGCCGCGGACCGCGTCGTTGATCCGCTTCGAGCCGAGCGAGCCGCTGGCGACGCCGATCACCGTGCGATCGGCCGGCAGGCCCAGCTCGGCGCGCGCTTTGGCACGGTCGGGCGCCGCCGCAGCCCGTGCGATCTCCGGGCGCAGCGGGTTGCCGGTCACCGTGGCCCGCGGGAGGTCGGTGCCCTCGAAGGACACCGCGCTGGCGGTCGCGAAGCGTCGCAGCACGCGGTTCACCGCGCCGGCCCGCACGTTCTGCTCGAGCAGGATCAGCGGCCGGCGGGTCAGGGCCGCGCCGACGCCGACCGCGAAGCTCGCGTGGCCGCCCAGCACGACGACGACGTCGGGCCGGTGCCGGCGGACGAGACCGATGCCCTTCGTCGTCGCCCGCACGAGACCGATCGCGGCCCGCACGTTGGACAGCGCGAGGCGGCGCTGGATCCCGCGGCCGGGCAGCTCGTCGAGGCCGAAGCCCGCGGCAGGGACGATCTCGGCCTCGACGCCCCGGTCGCTGCCGGCGAAGTGGATCGTGGCCGGGTCGTGGCCCCGCTCGACCAGCACCTCGGCCACCGCCAGACCCGGGAGCAGGTGGCCGGCCGTACCGCCCCCTCCCACCAGCAGCCAGGTCATGCGGTCCGGGGCGGGGTCCTCGGGTGGCGGGCCACGTTGAGGAGGAACCCGGC
>JAFBAD010000165.1 GCA_019247975.1 Acidimicrobiia bacterium | reverse complement strand
TGAAGGTCATACCGGTCGGATTCCGACCGGTATGACCTTCGAAGTGCGGGTCAGCCCATCCCGTCGATGGTGTCGGTGACCTTGAAGTTGCTGTCCAGCTTCACCGTGACGACCGAGCCGTCGCTCTTCGTCATGTGCACCTCGTAGGCCGCGCCTTCGGCGTCGGTCTCGGCCCGCTGAGCGGTGGCGCCGGGCACCGCTGCTTCGGCCGCGGCCTTCGCCTTCGTCGCGGTCGTGCCGGTCAGCAGCGTCTCGGTCTTGCCGTTCGCCTGGTGGCCGCCCTTGCTCCAGTCCGGCGTGCCTTGCGGCTGCTGGCTCTGGGCTGGCAGGTTCGCGGAGGTCGACGACTCGGCCGACGGTGATGTCGACGTCGCGGTTGCAGCTCCCGCGGAGCCGACGAAGCTGGCGCCGATGGCACCGCCGGTCACGGCGGCAACGGCGAGCGCGCCACCGACGATCATCTTTCGCACGGGGTTCATGGGGGTCTCCTTTGCGTCCCGTTGCCCGAGCGGTTCGGGCTGACAGGCACGATGCGGCCCGCACCTCGGCGGAGCCTCAAGGTCGGCTGGGACCTGCCGGAGAACCGATCGCAGTCACAGCCCGGTAGCGCCGAGCCGGCGACGAAACTGAAGGTCATACCTGTCGGGATCCGACCGCTATTGCCTTCGCAATTGCGCCCTCGGTGGGCTGCGTACGGTGTGGGCCATGGAGCTGGCTGGCGCGGTCGTCGCGGTCACGGGGGCGTCACGCGGCATCGGTGCGGCGGTGGCGAAGGCGGCCGCGGCGAAGGGCGCGCGCGTCGGTCTCATCGCCCGGAGCTCGGCCGACCTCGACGGCGTGCTCGGCACGCTCGGCACCGACGGGGTCGCGGTCACCGCGGACGTCGCCGACCGGCAGGCGACCATCGACGCGATCGCACAGGTGGAGACAGCGCTCGGTCCGGTCGACGTCCTCGTCGCCAACGCGGGCATCGGCGCCTACGGGCCGTTCGTCGACCTCTCCTACGAGGAGCTCGAACGGGTCGTGCAGATCAACGTGCTCGGCACGATGTACGCGATCCGAGCGGTGCTGCCGGGCATGGTCGCCCGGCGGCGCGGTCACGTCGTGACCATCGGGTCGATCGCCGGCCGCATCGGGTCGCCCTTCGAGGCGGCGTACTCCGCGACCAAGTTCGCCGGGGTCGGCCTCACCGAGGCGCTGGCGGTCGAGGTCGAGCCGTACGGGGTGCACGTGTCGCTCGTGAACCCCGGCGTCGTCGCCACCGACTTCGGCGAGGCCCGCGGCCACCCCTACGACCGCGACCGCCCGAAGCCGATCAGCGCCGACGAGGTGGCGGCCTCGGTCGTCGCCGCGATCCAGGGCGACGCCGCGGAGTCCTACGTCCCTCGGTCGTTCCGGGCTGCGGTCGTGACCCGCCACCTCGTCCCACCGCTGTTCCGCTGGGGCACCGCACGGACCTTCCGCGACGAGCTGTCCGCCGACCGGGCCAAGCGCCATGGGTGATCTCGTCTACATGGCCATCATGTCGGTCGACGGCTACATCGAGGACGAGCACGGGCGCTTCGACTGGGCCCGGCCCTCCGACGAGGTCCACCTCTTCGTCAACGAGCTCGAGCGCGACGTCCGCACCGCGCTCTACGGGCGGCGCATGTACGAGACGATGCAGGCCTGGGAGACCGACGAGTCGCTGGCCACCGGGGACGAGGTCAACCGCGAGTTCGCCGAGACCTGGCAGGCGACCGACAAGATCGTCTACTCCACCACCCTCGAAGCGCCGGTGACCACGAGGACCCGCATCGAGCGGAGCTTCGATCCCGAGGCGGTGCGCCAGTTGAAGGCGTCGGTCGACCACCGCGTCAGCGTGGGCGGTCCCGACCTGGCCGAGGACGCGTTCGCAGCCGGCCTGGTCGACGAGGTGCAGCTCATCTCGGTGCCGATCTCGGTCGGTGGCGGGAAGCCGGCGCTGCCTCGCAGCACAAAGGTCGCGCTCGAGCTCACCGAGGTGCGCAGCTTCGAGAGCGGGTTCGTGTTCTCCCGCTACCGGGTCAGGAGCTGAGCGCCGGACCGAGCGTGCAGACGTACTCGGTCGCGGTCACCGCGGTGCCGAGCGAGGTGATCGTGCTGGCGGGCCGGGGCACGCTGCCCTTCGGGTGGCGCACCGCGATCGCCGGGAGGCCGAGCGCGGAGCGGACCTGCGGTTCGAGCTCCACCACCCAGAACCCACCCGACTGCGTGGCGAACCAGATCTGACCCTTCTTCGCGTCGTAGTGGATGTGGCCCCAAGCCTTGTCGAGGAGCACGTCGTCGCCGGGCTTCAGCCACATGCCCGGGTTGAAGTACGCGATCTCTTTCGGGTGCAGCGGGTTGCGGACGTCGAACAGCCGCAGCCCCGAGTTCCACATCGACGCCATGACGAACTTCGTGTGCGAGGGGTTGTCGACGTCGTGGTAGTGGACGCTCGCGTTCTCGCCGTCGGCCACCTCCTTCGCGCAGTTGGCCGGGTCGTTGATCGCGAGCCTCATCTGGCTGACCCGCATCTTCGGCTGCTTCGGGTTGGTCACGTCGCTCAGCCACGGCTGCGAGATCCCGGCGAACGGGTTGAGCGTGTCGGGCACGCATCCCTTCGCGGTCGGTCCGACGATGCTCTCCTCGGAGTGGAGCGCGTAGGTGCGGCCGTTGATCGTGGCCAGCCGGATGCTGTGCCCGCGACCTTGGACCTGGCTGATGATGTGCGCGGGCTTCGCCGGCCAGCCCTTGATGTCGACGATCGTGAAGTACGAGAACGTGGGTGTCTGGCCGCCGAGGTAGAGCGTGTTGCCGTCCGGGCTCGGCCAGGCCTCGTGGCCGAGGTAGGACACCGGCAGGCCGAGGCCCTGGAAGACGTTGGGCTGCGACAGCTGCTTCTCGAGGTCACCGAGGTACTTCGGGTGGGCGAGGTCGTGGATGTCGAGCACCTGCAGCGGCAGGGTCGCGTACACGCGGTTGCCGTCCGGCGAGAACGTCAGGTTGTGGATGTTCTCGGGGAACGTGAAGGTCGTGACGAGGCGTGGGTGCGCGCAGTCGGTGGCGTCGTAGATGTCCATCGGCGACGGCACCGGACCCGGGGCCAGGCCGTAGCGGCCGGCGACGAGCACCGACCGGCCGTTGCCCTGGTGCGCGGCGAGCGTCTCGATGGTGAGATCGGATCCTGCGCCGTGGAGCGTGGCGGTGACGACCGGATGCACCGGATCGGACACGTCGACGACGTTGATCCCGGAGCCGACGGTCGCGACGTACGCGCAGTGCCCCGCCCACGCCATGTTGGCGCTGGCGCCGTTCAGCGCGGTGTGCCCCACCAGCGCGAGGCCGCAGTTGTAGCCGTGGAGGGCCCGGAGGGAGAGCTGGTCGGCCCGGGGCACCTCGCCCTGGAGGCCGGTCTCGGGCAGGTCGTTCTGACCGCACCGAGGCGCCGCGCCGGTCGCCGGCGAGGCGGGCACCGCGACCAGGCCGAACGCCCCCAGCACGAACGACAGGACGACGGCGGAGAGGACGCGGCGCATCACGCCGGTTTTCCCAACGGGACCGGTGTTCTACCCTCGTCCCGGGCGCACACGAAGACTGGGGTGGTGGGGTGAGCACAGCAGAGGACTCCCGGCAGCAGCTGGCGACGCTGATCCGCACGCAGACGGCGGACCACGAGTGCTGGCAACGGGCCGAGACCGTGCTGCACGCCGGTTCGCTGCGTGACCGGCTGGGCGCGATCGGGGTGGAGGTGACCCCCGACGTCGCAGCCGCGCTCATGGCCGCGGCCGTCTCGCTCGCGCAGGGCTCCGAGGAGTGGGGCGGCGACTACCGCGACGCCCTCTGCGACCTCGCCGCTCTCGGCCTCGAGCTGTTCGAGGGCTGATCGATGCGCACCTCCATCCGCACCCTCGTCATCGCGCTCGGCCTCCTCGGCCTCGGCCTGACCGGCCTCGCTGCGTGCACGCCCGCCATCACCTTCGGCCCGGGCGACTGCGCGGCTGACTCGCACTTCGCCGAGTCGCCGTGTGGATCCCTGGGCACCAAGGTCAAGACGCTCCAGCCGGGCGACACGCTCAAGCTCGAGCCGGGCTCCTACGACATCGGGTACCTCCGACTCGCGGACATCCACGGCACGTCGGACAGCCCCATCACGATCACCGCGAGCGACCCGACGCAGCCGCCGCTGCTGACCGGCGTGCTGTCGCTGGCCGGCGCGCAGTACGTGACCGTCGACCACCTACGCCTGCAGGCGACCTGGACGTCGACCGCGCACGGCGGGCCGCTCGGCGCGCTGTCGCTCACGTGCGGGATCGGCTGGCGGGTGCAGAACTCGGAGATCTTCGGGGCCGACCAGACGCAGTCGGTGTGGAACATGCTGATCAACGGCAAGAAGGCGGACACCGCGCCGAACCCTCCGGGGTCCGAGTGCGCCGGTGAGCCGGCCGGTTTCGTGGTCAGCGGCAACGTGTTCCACAACTCCTACGTGCCGGCCTCGTGCAGCGCCGACCCGAAGTGGCACCACATCTACGCGAACTTCGAGGGCGACGACAGCACCGGCGGGACGATCTCCCGCAACCTGTTCGTCGGCAACCGCTGCGGCGCCGGCATCAAGCTCGGCACGGGTGATCAGACCAAGCCGAAGGGCGCCCGCAACGTCGACATCGAGTACAACACCTTCTACGACGGTGCCCGCGCGATCCTGCTGCAGAACGACATCCGCGGCACGACCATCGTGCGGAACCTCATCGACAAGATCGTGTACCCCCACAGCATGAACCGGAGCATCCCGGTCGCGCTCGGCACGGTCGCTGCGGCGACGCCGCCCAACACGATCGCCCACACGTTCGCGGCCAACAACCTGAACCAGAACGGCAAGGTGTGGGGACCCGTGCAGGACAACGGCATCGGCGTGCTGAGCGACCTGTGCGACAACAAGTTCCGGTCGGGCGACGACCCGCAGTGGAACTCGACGGACTACACCGTCGCCGACTCGTTCACCCCGGCCAACGCGACGGCGGCGAAGTACGGGCGCTTCGGCCACGGCCCGGCCGCCTGCTGAGCTGAGCCCGCTCAGCCACCCCGCTCGGCGAGGAGCGCACCGCGGTTGACCTTGGTCGCCGCGCTGCGCGGGATCGAGTCCACGATCTCCAACGACTTCGGCGCCTTGTGCGAGTGCAGGCGCGACTTCGCGAACGACCGGATGTCGTCGAGCGTCGGCGGGTTGTCCTTGTCCTTGGGCTCGACGATGGCGTGGACCCGCCGCCCCCACTCCTCGTCCTTGATCCCGATCACGACGACGTCGGCCACCTCGGGGTGCTCGGACAGCGCGATCTCGACCTCGGCCGGGAACACGTTCACGCCGCCGGTGATGATCATGTCGACCCGCCGGTCGACGAGGTAGAGGAAGCCGTCCTCGTCGAGGTAGCCGACGTCGCCGACGGTGGCGAACCCGTCGTCGGTGGTCTTCATCTGCGGCGCGCCACCGATGTAGGTCGAGCCGCCGTACAGCGCCGAGCACATGTACACGTCGCCGATCTCGCCGGGCGCCGCGTCCGTGCCGTCCGGGCCGAGCACCCGCACCCGGGTGTCGCGCAGGGGCCGGCCCACGCTGCCCTCCCGGGTCATCCACTCGTCGCCGCGGATGGCGGTGATGCCGAGGCCCTCGCTCATGCCGTAGGCCATGAGGATCCGCTCGGGACCGATGAGCTCGGCCCAGCGGTGGACGAGGTACGGGGGCATCGGCGCGGCGCCCTGGGTGAACGACTGGATGCTGGACAGGTCACGGTCGTCGATGCCGGGGAGGTCGGCGATCCGCTTGAGCATCGTCGGCGTGCAGTTGAACGTCGACACGCGGTACCGCTCGATCGCGTCGACGACCAGCTCGGCGTCGAAGCGCTCCATGACGACCAGGCGGTCGCCGGAGATGAGGTTGATCAGACCGAAGAAGCCGTTCGTGTGGTACATCGGCCCGAGCGCGATCACGACCTGCGGGCGCGGGATCGTCGTGCCCCACTGCTCGGCCATCGGCTTCACCAGCGCCGGGTCGAAGGTGGCCCGCCGGTTGCTGACGATGACCTTGGGCAGGCCGGTCGAGCCGCTGCTGCAGATGCCGTTGGCCTGCGGCGAGATCGCATCGGGCAGGTCGGGCACCGGATCGTTCGCGGTGGCGTCGATCCAGGCGACGTCCTCCTCGCCGAGGGTGACCTTGCCGTCCACCGCCTCGCGCAGCCGGTTGAGCTCCCACTCCGGCAAGTCCCAACGCATCGGGACCGGCACCGCGCCGAGCTTCCACGCGGCCAGCGTCGCCAGCACGAAGTGCGGCGAGTTCTTCAGGCTGATCGCCAACCGGTCCCCGTGGCCGAGGCCGCGGGCCGCGAGCGCGCCGGCCAGCTGGCTCGTGCGGGCGTGCAGCTCGCTCCACGTGAAGAGCTGCTCGCTGCCGTCGGCCGCGACGTACATCACGACGTGCTCGTCGCCCCGCTCGGCCGCGAGCTCAGCCATGCGGGCCGGGTAGCTGATCTCTGTCATCGGTCCTGAGCCTGCCCTTCGAGGTAGCGGAGCTGCGAGTCGAGGAAGGCCCTGCGGTCGCGGGCGTGGTCCTCGACCATCGTCGCAGCCACCTCGTCGGTGAGCACGAGGAGCTGGTCGTCGACGATGCCCTGCACCACCAGCGCGCCCGCCTCCTCGGCCGAGATGAGCGGCACCTGGGGTGCCTGGATCGGCGTCGACGGCCCGTACTCGCGCACCTGCTCGACGATGTTGGTGATGACGCCGGCCGGGCAGAAGCACGTGACGCCGATGCCCTTCGGCCGGAGGTAGAGCGCGAGCGACTCGGTCAGCGCGACCACCGCCGCCTTGGTCGCCGCGTAGGGCAGCCGGTCGAAGGCGTAGGGGAACAGGCCGGCCGTCGAACCGGTGGTCACGAGGTGGCCGGAGCCCTGGTCGAGGAGCGATGGCAGGAACGTGCGGATGACCCGCACCGTGCCGAGCAGGTTGATGTCGATGATCGACGACCACGCGTCGAGCGGGATCTCGAGCGGCAAGCCCTTGGCGATGACGCCGACGTTGCTCATCACGATGTCCACCCGGCCGTAGCTCGCCATCGTGGTGTCGAGCACCGCGGCCAGGTCGTCGTCGCTGGCGACGTCGCACCGGGCTCCGACCGCTCCGCCACCGGCCGCCTCGATCTCGGCGGCCACGGCCTCGGCGCGGGCCGCGTCGATGTCGGTGACCACGACGCGACAGCCTCGCCCGGCGAGCTCGAGCGCCGTCGCCCGGCCGATGCCGCTCCCTGCACCGGTGATGACCGCCACCGCACCGTCGATCGTCTGCGTCACGACGCCCAGCCTGACATCATGATCCGCCATCGTGACGCACGAACGGGAGCTGACCGCCGAGGTCGACCTGTGCACGCCGGACGGGTCGGCGCTGAACCCGGCGGCGCTCGGCTGGTCGCGCGGGCCGCTGCACCGGGCCAACCTCGAGGGCCGGTTCGGGATCAACAAGCGGTGGGACTACTGGGGCGTCCTCGCCGGTGACCTCGTGGTCTCGTCGGTGTACGCCGACCTCGACCACCTCGGCCTGGCCGACGTCTGGTGGGCCGACCTGCGCACCGGCGCCACGGGTGGCTCGGTCGTCGTGACCGTCGGCAACGAGGACTTCGACCTCCCGGACCGACCCGGCGCCCGCCCGCTCCGCCTCGACCGCGACGGCCTGACCCTCGCCTTCGTCGATGAAGACGGCGGCACCCGCCTGACCGCGTCGTGGACCGAGGGCGACGGCCGGCCGGGGCGGCTGGACGTGCACGTCGCGCTGCCGCCCGGCCACGAGTCGCTCAACGTGGTGATCCCGTGGAACGAGGAGCGCTTCAACTTCACGTCGAAGCACCAGGCCCGGCCGGCCCAGGGCAAGCTGGTGGTCGGCGACGAGCGGTGGCCCATCGGCGGTGACGCGGGCGACGCCTGGGGTGTGCTCGACGTCGGCCGAGGTCGGTGGCCGTCGGAGATCACGTGGAACTGGGGCGGCGGCGCCGGGCGGGTCGGCGATCACGTCGTCGGGTTGCAGTTCGGCGCGAAGTGGACCGAGGGCTCGGGCTTCACCGAGAACGGGATCATCGTCGACGGCGAGCTGACCAAGATCGGCCGGGAGCTCGACTGGCAGTACGACTGGGACGCGCCGATGGAGCCGTGGCGCGTGGTCGATCCGGGCGGGCAGCTCGACGTCACGCTGGTCCCTCGCTACGACAAGCACACGCAGCTGCCCGGTCGCGACAGGGGCAGCGAGACCCACCAGGTCTTCGGCACGTGGTCCGGCCGGTTGCGCACCGACGCCGGTCTGGAGCTCGAGGTCGACGGGCTGCAGGGCTTCGCCGAGGAGGCGAGGCAGGAGTGGTGAGCGGCGATGCTCGGGTCGAGCGGCGCGCGGTCGTGCTCGAGCACATGCAGAGCGAGAACGTGCAGGAGTGGGACCGGACGATGGCCACCATGAGCAGCCCGCGCTACGAGCTGCCCGACGGCCGGGTCTTCGACGGCCCCGACGAGGTCATGCGGTGGTGGGTCGAGGGTCGCAAGGTCGTGCCCGACCAGCGCAACGAGCTGATCGAGCTGCGCCACCTCGAAGCCGAACGCGTGCAGATCGAGTTCTGGCTGCGGGGCACGCCGACCACGTCGGGCGAGCCGTTCGAGGTGCGGCTCTGGGCCGTCTTCGACTTCGACGACGACGACCTGATGACTAACGAGCGGGTCTTCACCCAGCCGCCGACCGACGATCAGATCGCCGGCCTGGTCGCGCCGAGCTGATCAACCGGCCCGCAGCGCCTCGCGCACGAGCCGGGCGAGCTCGACGGCGCGGGCGTCCATGCCGCCGGGCAGCGGGAGCCGCTGCACCGTGTAGCCGAACGACACGTCGCAGTTCGGGTCGTGGAAGGCGAGCGAGCCGCCCGCGCCGTCGTGACCGAAGGTGCCGACGCCGCCGAAGGCCCAGCGCGGCGGGCAGGGGACCATGTAGATCACGCCGAAGCGGGCGTCGAGGCCGCTGCCGAGCTCGACGCCGGCCACCTGGATCTGGGACATCTGGCTGATCGTGTCGTCGGAGAGCAGGCGTGGTTGGCCTTGCAGCTCGTGGCAGGTCGCGGCGTAGAGCGCGGCGAGCCCCCGGGCGCTGGCGAGCATGCCGGCGGCCGGCGGGCCGACCCGGCGGAAGTGCTCCTCGTTCACGAGCGAGAACATCGCGAGCGGGTCGCCGGCCGGCAGCGACAGGCCGGCGAGCGGATCGCCGCCCATCGGCGGGAGGGGTCCGGCGGTGAGCTCCTCCATCGTCGGCGGCAGCGCCTCGACCACACGCCCGTCCTCCGAGGCGGGCGTGCCTATCCAGAGGTCGATGCCCCGGCCGGCGGTGACGTCCTCCCGCAGGACCTGGGCGACCGGCCGGCCGTCGATCCGCCGCACCAGCTCGTCGGCCAGCGTCCCGATGGTGACTGCGTGGTACATGAAGCCGGCGCCGGGTCGCCAGAACGGGTGCTGCGCCGCGAGGCGGGTGGCGAGCGGGTCGTGGTCGAGGAGCTCCTCCCACGTGAACCCGCCGTCCACGCCCGGGAGCCCCGCCTGGTGCGAGAGCAGCTGGCGAACCGGGATCGCCGCCTTGCCCTGCTGCCCGAACTCCGGCCAGTACGAAGCCACCGGCGCGTCCAGGTCGAGCTGGCCCCGCTCCACGAGCAGCGCGACGACCGTGGCGGTCGCGCCCTTCGAGCTCGAGTACACGGGCAGGAGCGAGTCCGCCTGCAGCGCACCGGTCGCCAGGTCCACGACCCGCTCGGCGCCGATGTGCACCGCCAGCTGCGCGCTGTAGGTGGGGTCGGCCTCGGCGTGCGCCGCGAAGGCCGCCTCGACGGCTGCGAAGTCGATCATCGCCGATGCCTAGCAGTTCACCAGCGGAGGTCCGGCCGGAGCATGGCGTCGGGCGAGGTCAGCGACGACCGCTTCCGGTACCAGCTGCGCAGCATCATGACGATCTCCCGCCGCATGCTCCCGAGGTCGTCCGGGGGCGCACCGAGGCTCTGCTCGTCGTTGCTCAGCGCTCGGGCGACGTAGGCGACCCAGAACGCCCGTGCGAGCTCGTCGTGGTCGAGGCCCGCTCCCCACCCCTCGGCGTACGCGTCGCGGACTCGCCTGGCCGCGGCGGCGTGGAGGTCGGGCGGCAGTCGGGCGACGATCCACTCGATCGGCACGAGCAGTGACGAGAACGGATGCGTGATGCACGCGTCGCCCCAGTCGGCGATGCGCGCGTCGTCGCCTGCGACGAACACGTTCCAGCCGTGGAGGTCGGCGTGGTCGACCCCTTCGGTCCCGCCGAGCTGCGCGCACACGTCGGCGAACCGGCCGAGCTCTCGGCGGTAGGCGGACAGCTCGTCTTCGTCGATCAGGATCGGTCCGCTGGTGCCCCGGCCGGCGAGGAGGTCCTCGAGCCGCTCGGGCATGCGGCCGGTCGACCGGTCGGGGACGCCGACCTCCCGCCACCGGGCGACGAGGTCTCGGGTGGTCCGCTGCACCTCGGCGTAGGCCGGGAGCAGTGAGGCGACGACCGCAACCTGCTCGGCCGGCGCGAGGACGTCGTGCATCGGACCGCCGTGGTCGGCCATGAGGAACCACCCGGCGGCATGGTCCACCGCCAGCACGTCCGGCACGAGGCCGGGCCGGCGAGCTCCGATGTCGGTGAGCAGCCAGGTCTCGTGACCAGCCCGGGGCCCGACCGCTTTGAAGTAGGTCATGCGGGTCGGCGTCGTGACCCGGAGCACCGCGCCCCACGGTCGGGCTTCGACCGGCTCGATCGAGCGGGGCTCGTCGCCCGCCGGAAGTACCTCGGCCAGCCACTGCTCGACCGAAGCGCGCCAGGCAGCGCGGCCCGGACCGAGCCAGGGAGCGGTGCCGGTGGTCAGGTCGGGGCCGGGAGGCCGTAGGTGAGCGATCCGTCGGACTCGAGCGCGAAGTACTCCACGCCGTCGGTCAACTGTGCAGCATCGGCCCCCAGGGCGACCGCGATGCGGTTCGCGGCGTTGCGGACGATGTCGTACACGAGCTCGACCGCTTCGGCCGGCGTGAACGCGCCCTGCACCTCGGCCACCAGACCTTCGGGCCAGGACGCAGGCGTCCAGAGCACCGCGTCGGTGACCCGCAGCGCGACCTTGAGCCGCTCGTCGAGGTCGCTCGTCTCGTACCGGTCGATGGCGTCGAAGGTCGTCTCGTCCGCCCCGGCCTCGATGGCGTGCACCTCTCGCCGCGATCGGCACAGGCGGCAGTTGTTCGCTCGCGCGCCCCGCAGGCGGACCACCTCGGTGGTGACCGGATCGAGCTGGTCGAGACGCGAGACGACGAGCAGGAACTCGTCGACCGCCGGCCAGGCAGCGAGCGTGGGATCGGCGCCGGTCTCGACCACGCCTGCGGCCGGCACCGCGCCGGAGAGCTGCGCCCACGCCCCTCCGAGGCGGCGGTGCATGTCGGACGCCCACGTCGCGACCACGTGGGTGAAGAGGTCGTCGCCGAGCGCTGCAGCCGCTGAGGCGCGCTGGTCGTCGTCGAGCGAGGCGACGTCCCCCACGAACTGGTCCCGCCACCGGCGCAGGCCGGGATCAGCGAGCGGACCCTCGAGGTCGACGGGCGCGGTCGCAGCCAGCACCCGGGCGAAGGCGGCGGTGGCCTCCGGCGCCAGTGCGGTGAGGTCCTCGGCGCTGTCGATGTCGCCCCAGCCCTCCACGGCCGAGACCGTACTCAGGGGCTCGGGCCGATGAGTCCTGCGTTCCGACCACGTCGGAGAGGCATGGAGCCCCTACCCGATCTCGACCCCCGCTTCAGCCAACCCGACGCCGTCCCCACGCCGTGGTCGGACGTCCGTGCGCTGCTCGAGCAGGCCGAGCTGTTCTGGATCTCGACGGTGCGACGCGACGGCCGGCCCCACGTCGTCCCGCTCCCGGCGATCTGGCACGGCGACGCACTGCACTTCTGCACCGGTGCCGACGAGCAGAAGGGCGTGAACCTCGCCGCCGATCCGCGTTGCGCGCTCACCACCGGCACCAACACCTGGAACCAGGGCCTCGACGTCGTGGTCGAAGGAACGGCCGAGCGGATCACCGACGAGGACGAGCTGCGCACGCTCGCGCAGCTCTGGTACTCGAAGTACGACGGCGACTGGGACTACGAGGTCCGCGACCACGCGTTCCAGCACCACGGCGGCGCAGCGCTCGTGTTCCGGGTCGCGCCGACGAAGGTGCTCACCTTCGCCAAGGGTGACTTCGCCCAGACCGCGTTCAGGTTCTGACCGCACCGATCAACCGGTGTCGTCCCAGAAGAGGCGGTCCTGTTCGGTCTTCTTCAGGTGGCAGGGCCGGCACTTCGGGTCGCAGTTGGCGTGATCGGTGGGCCCGTCCTTGCTGTAGGGCTGCTTGTGGTCGAGCTCGAGCCGGGCCCAGCGGGTGCATCCAGGCGTGGAGCAGCGGAACCGGTGCTCGATCATCACGGCGTCACGGATCTCTTCGCCGAAGCGTCGTCCGAACCGCTTGATCTTGGCGACCTCGGTGCCCTGCATCACGACACCGACCAGGAACGCGTCGTCCATGACCTCGCGCACGACGGACACCGGGACGGGCCCGAAGCCGGCGATGTAGGCGGTCTCCTCACCCGGCTCCGCCCGGCCGATCATGGCGTCGAAGTTCACGACCACGTACACGGTCTTGGGGGCCTTCGGCGGCGGGGGCATCGGGATCGCCTCCCCGTCCTCAACGTCGGCGACCGGTGGTTGGCCGGCGACGTTCTGGTGAGCGACCCGGGCCATCTCCATCAACGCGTCGAAGTCCGTCTGTTCCGAGGTGAGGTGGATGCCGGCGTCCCGGTTGCGTTTGAAGACGCGTTCGCGGAACGGCTGGAAGTGCGCCATGAGCTCGGAGCCGTCGGCGGTGGTGCCGAAGATCGATCCCCAGAACGCAGGGTCCGCGTTGTTGCCGGTGCGGAACGACCGGTTGCGATGGACCCGAGCATGGGTCGCTTCCTCATCGGGATCAGCCGCGGCCTTGGCTCGACTGCACTCCTGGCGGAGATCGTCGATCGGATGGTCCTTGGCTTTCTTCAGCAACGGTCCGGTCGCCGACGGGTTCGCATCCGCCGCGTCAGCGATCAGCTCCGCTTGATCCTCGGAGAGCTCACCCTTGCGGAGCGCGTCTTCGACCTCTGGCTGGTCCTGCAGCTTCTTCGCCGTCTCGACCGTGCGCTTCGCCCTGCCCTTCGACGTGCCGGTCTTCCGAGCGAGATCGTCAGCGGCCTTGGCGCCGTGGTTCTCCGCGAAGCGCGCTGCGAGCTGCAGCTTCAGCGCGACCATCGATCGCTCGGTCGCCAGCACCAGATCCAAGAGGCGTTCTGCGCCTTGCGCAGACAGCGCAGCGACCTGACGGTTGCTCGCCAGCTCCGAGGCACCGGACCGGAGTGCCCTGCCGAGCTCCAGCACCTCCGCATCCCCGACCGCGACCGGCATGAAGACCATTGTGCGCAACCCCCTGACAGAAAACCCGGGAACGAGGACCATCCGGGGCAGATGGGGCGACGCTCACTACCGTCGCGCGCCCGTGGAACCACCGACGTCCGCCGGCGCGCCCGAAGATGCCCCGGCGTGCCCGGCCTCGCGCTACGCGATCTTCACCGAGTGCCCGCTCTGTGGCGGCGAGATGCACCCGGAGCACGCGCACTACCGCTGTGCGGGCTGCGGCTGGCGCGATTCCTGCTGCGACTGAGCAGCCGATCTCGCCCGTGCCCCCAGCGGTCCCGCGCGTCGAGCCTCCGCAGGATGTTCGAGACGGACGCCCGCCGTCTTCTTCGAGATGAACAGCTGCTCGCACTGGGTCACGAGCGTGGCGGTACCGAGTCCGACCGCGGCCTCCTCAGGGGGCTGGGTCAGGGGACGAGCACCACCCGTCCCACCGCTTGGCGGCTCTCGATGTAGGCGTGGGCGGCGGCGGCCTCGACCAGCGGGAACGTGCGGTCGACCACGACGCGCAGCTCGCCACGACCGACGTCGTCGACCAGGTCGGCGATCATCGCCCGGGCCCGTTCGAACAGCATCTCGGCGCCCAGGAACACGCCGGTCATGGACTGGTTGCCGGCCGAGAGCACCGAGATGTCGAACGGCTGCGGATCACGCCCGGCGTTGCCGACGGTGATGGCACGGCCGCGGTAGCGGAGGCACTGCACGCTGCCGGCGAGGATCGAGCCGCCGACCGAGTCCACGACGAGGTCGACGCCCGAGCCACCGGTCAGCTGCCGGACCGCGTCGACCCAGCCCGACTGCGAGTAGTCGACGCCGTGGTCCATCCCGAACTCGGTGAGCCGCGCCAGGCGGTCGTCGCTCGATGCGGTGGCGATGACCGTCGCGCCCGCCCGCTTGGCGAGCTGGATGGCGGCGAGGCCGACCCCGCCGGCCCCGGCCTGCACGAGCACGGTCTCCCCCGCCTCGAGGTGCCCGAACTCGAACAGGCAGTCGTGCGCGGTGCCGAACGCGATCGGGACGCAGGCGACCTCCACCAGGTCGGCGCCCTCGGGCACCACCCACGTGATGACGGCGGGGACGGCGACCAGCTCGGCGTGCGAGCCCGACGGCATCGAGGCGACCACCCGCTGGCCGACGGCGCGGTCGGTCACGTCTTCCGCGACCTCACGGATCGTGCCCGCGCACTGGTACCCGACGATGTGCGGCGTCGAGGTCATCGCGCCGCCGAGGCGGTTGAGGGTGTCGCCGCCCTCGATGCTGATCGCCTCGACCTCGATCAGCACGCTGCCGGGCCCGCACACCGGGTCGGGGACGTCCTCGTACCGGAACACATCCGGACTGCCGGTCTCGTAGTACACCGCGGCTTTCACGGCTACTGCCTAGCTCGGTTGCACCACCACCGACAGGGTCGTGCGGGTCGTGCACCCGTCGGCGACGCGGATGGCCCAGCGGCCCCGCACGCCGTGGCCCGAGAAGTTCGATTCGGCGTCGTGCTCCTCGACCTCGCCCTCGGTCAACCGGTAGCCGGCCTTCGGGAGCTCCTTCTGCAGGAAGTGCAGGGTCGTCTCGAAGTCGTCGGTGGTGACACCGTCGAGGACCAGGCGACCGCCGGAGCGCTCGTCGGCTCCGGTGGCCAGGAACGAGGTCGGCAGGGGCAGGCCGTCGGGGAAGCCGTCGGGCCGGTCGACGCCGGGTGCCTTCGCGCTGCAGGGCGGGATCGTCGAGGCGGCGGCCGCCGGCCCGTCGTCGTCGTCACCACCACCGCACGCGACGAGACCGAGCGCGAGCGCGGCGACCACGGCGAGCAGCGCCAGCAGGTTCCGCGAGGTCACAGGGCGACGGTGCGCCGAGCCCGGTTGTTCGCCTCGTTCGACTCGGCGATCGCGTTGTTCGGGTCGATGACCGCGGTGAACGTGTGCGATCCCTTGCTGATGGTCGAACCCGACACCGACACCAACCGCGCGTCGAACCCGGGCAGGCTGACCGGCGCAGAGGTGCCGATCACGCGGCTGCCCTCGGTGAACCGGACCCGCACGTTGGACGCCGCCTTGCCGCCGAGGTTGCGGGCGAACACCTTGAGGGTGAGCTTGCCGTCGGAGCTGCGACTGGCCTGGATGACGCCGAGCGCGAGGTCCGGGCGCGGGCTGCTCGCTGTGAACAGCCGGGCCCCCGTGGTCTGGCGGACGATCGTGGCCTTGGCGTCGAAGGTGTTCGGGCCGGAGGTGACGCACGCACCGGTGCAGCCGTCGGCGATGGCGACGAGCACACGACCGCTCTTGTCGATCGTGATGTCGTTGAAGTCGAGCAGGTTGCGGTCGTCGCCGCAGGTCGTACCGGCCGTGCAGATCGAGCCTCGCTGCACCGCGTCCTTCGGCGTCGCGTCCGCGGTCACCCAGGACTTCCCGCCGTCGAGGGTGGTCGCGACGTACAGGTGCCACACCCCCTTGAAGTGGGCGGCGTCCTGGTAGTTGCCACCGGTCGGCGTGCCGAGGAACGCGAACGCGGCGCGGTTGTCGTCACCGGCCACCATGACGGGGAAGACGGTGTTCTGGATGCCGAAGGTCCGGCCGACGTCCTGGTCGTCCTTCCAGGTCTTGCCCTTGTCGTGGGAGACCGCGACGCGCGGGTGGCCGTCGCTGTTCTGGTAGCCGAAGTAGATCGTGCCGTTGGCGCCGATGCCGACGGACGGGTCGCTGTCGCCGGGCGTGCTGGACGGGAC